>CAYNHC010000008.1:13687-17876 GCA_964396705.1 uncultured Paludibacter sp. | reverse complement strand
TTAATATAAAAATGAATATATCTGAAAACCTAAAACAAACTTTCAAACAGGGAAACGCCCTAACCCGATTGATTTTTATAAATGTTGCAATATATTTGTTATATAATATAATTGCAATTCTATTCATGCCTTTTAAATTTGAATTTAATTTAAGTCAATATTTATCAGTCCCCGCTGACTTAAATCAAATTATTCTAAAACCATGGACAATCATAACTTACATGTTTATGCATGAAAACCTGATGCATATTTTGTTCAATATGATTGCTTTATATTGGTTCGGCAAGATATTCCTTATTTCCTTTTCCGAAAAACAATTGGTTGGGTTGTATATTGTGGGTGGTTTGTTCTCTGCGTTTTTTTATATTATTGCTTTCAATCTGTTTTTCGAAGCTAAAGTTCCCATAACTATACTAATGGGCGCATCGGGGTCAATTATGGCAATAATTGTTGCAGCTGCAATAAAGTTACCCGATATGCAACTCCGAATGTTGTTTATTGGTGATGTTAAACTGAAATATATTGCAATCGCATCTGTTTTAATTAGTTTTTTCGGAGTAACCTCTGATAATGCCGGAGGTGAAATAGCTCACCTCGGTGGCGCTTTGTGTGGTTATTTATTTATTGTATCTTTGCGAAAGGGAATAGATATAACCAAATGGGTGAATAAAGTCATTGATTTTTTTACTGATATTTTTAGTCGAAAGAAACTAAAAGTAAAGAATAACAGAAGCAATAAATTTAGTAAAATGACTGATGCTCAATACAATGTAAATAAAGCTCAGAAAATGGCTGAAATTGATAAAATCCTTGATAAAATAAAAACATCCGGTTACGAAAGTCTCACAAACGACGAGAAAAAACGCCTTTTCGAACAAGGTAGAAAATAAAGAAAAATTCAAAAATCATTTTTAATGAAGGTTGGTCGAAAAATAGTAAAAATTATTGTTCTTATTGCAAATTTAGCAGTTGCAATAATTATGATAATGACACTTATTGGTTCTGTTATCAGTCCCGAAAAGTTCATTTTACTGGCTTACACTTCACTTATTTTTCCAATTATTATTGTCTGCAATATTGGTTTTGTTATTTTTTGGCTATTAGTCCGCAATTGGCTTTTTCTTATTTCACTTATACTTTTGCTAATTTCTTTTACGCATATAAGCAATACTATACCCGTACATTTTAAGAAAACTGAAGTATCAACACAAGGAAAAACTATATCGATTCTGAGTTATAACACAAAAATGAATGATGCAGTTTTAAAGCATACTGAAGAGAAACCTAACAGGGTAATCAAGTATATTCTTGACAGCGATGCAGATATTGTTTGTTTGCAGGAGTTTGCTGTAGGTCATAAAGAGAAGGATTTGTTGCATGAAGATATTCTCCGTGTTTTTAGAAATTATCCGTACAAACAAATTATTTATAAAAAATCGCAGGGTTGGTGTAAATATGGAATTGCAACTTTTTCGAAATTCCCAATTATCAACAAAGATACAGTGAAGTATATTTCCGAAAATAATATTTCAATATTTTCTGATATAGTTATTAATAACGATACCATACGACTGATAAACAATCATTTAGAATCAAACAGACTTACCGAACAAGATAAGGCAAAAGCCATTGAGCTTAAAAATAATTTTGATGCTGATAATCTTACAGAGACCACACTCCAGTTTTCAAGAAAGTTAGGTGTGGCATATAGAGCCAGAGCAGCACAAGCTGATTTTATTGCGAATTTGATCAAAGAATCACCCTATAAACTGATTGTTTTAGGCGACTTGAATGACGTTCCATCTTCATATACTTACACCAAAATTAAAGGTAAAAATTTAAACGATGCCTTTGCTGAAACCGGTACTGGTCTTGGTTGGACATTTAATCAGTTTATTTATCGCTTCAGAATTGATTATGTTTTGCATAATCCGGAATTTAAAGTAATTGATTTCAAGGTTGATAAATTTAAAGCTTCCGATCACTATCCAATTTATTGTACATTGAGTATTCCCCCAAAATAAGAAATTTATATAAATTTAATTCAAAATATTATGAGTATTCCAGCAAATTTAAAGTACACAAACGAACACGAATGGATTCGTATTGAAGAAAATACCGCTTTTGTAGGTATTACAGATTATGCACAAAGTGAATTAGGCGAAATTGTTTTCGTCGAAGTTGAAACAGTTGGCGAGAAATTGTCATCGGGTGAAGTTTTCGGAACTATTGAGGCCGTAAAAACAGTATCAGAACTTTTCTTACCTGTAGATGGTGAGGTGCTTGAATTCAATGCTGATCTGGAAGATGCACCTGAATTAGTAAACGAAGATCCTTATGGTAAAGGATGGATAGTAAAAATATCTGTTTCAGATATATCACAAATAGACACATTGCTTTCTGCAAGTGAGTATGAGGCCTTAATTGGTTAATTGAAAATTTAATTAGTTTTTCCTGACTTTTATTCTCTTGAATATTTAAAACACAAAATGAAATGAAACATCCATTGACCAAACTTTCCCGATTGCTACCGGGATTTGGACACAAAAGGGATGATTATTAATTTTACAAACTACTCTCTATTCCCCCTTCGGGGGTTAGGGGGCTAAACATAAAGAAATGAAACCCAGAGTTAGTATTATTATGGGCAGCACTTCCGATTTACCTGTAATGGAAAAAGCTGCTGCTTTGCTTAACGATTTTGAAATTCCGTTCGAAATGCATGCGCTTTCAGCTCATCGAACACCTGCCGAAGTTGAAAAATTCGCTAAAAATGCAAACGCAAATGGCATAGCAGTAATTATTGCTGCTGCAGGTATGGCTGCACACTTGCCGGGTGTAATTGCCTCCATGACAACAATTCCTGTTATAGGCGTACCCATCAATTCAAGCTTGGATGGAATGGATGCACTTTTAGCAATTGTTCAAATGCCTCCGGGAATACCTGTGGCAACAGTTGGAATAAATGCATCGTTGAATGCTGCAATTCTGGCAGTGCAAATATTGGCAGGAAACGATGCTGTTTTACAGGCAAAATTGGTAAAATATAAAGAAGATCTCAAAACGAAAATTGTAGAAGCAAATCAGCAATTATCTAAAGTGAATTATAGATTTAAAACAAATTAATTCTTCGTTTTTTCTTATCTGTTTTCAACTCATCGTTGACAAAAAATTATTACCTTTGTGCTTTGAAAATAAGAAGAATTAAAACAAGCTAAATATCAAACTATTAAATAATTAACAAAATGCAAACGATTGACAATTTCAACTTCTCAGGCAAAAAAGCCATTGTTCGTGTTGATTTCAATGTACCCATTAACAAAGAAACAGGTGCTGTAAGTGATGATACCCGTATCCGCGGTGCAATGCTGACTGTAAAGAAAATTCTGGCAGATGGTGGCGCTGTAATTTTAATGTCGCACATGGGACGTCCTGCTAAAAACCCGGATCCAAAATATTCATTGAAACAAATTATTTCGGCTGTTGAAGCACGAGTAGGTCAGACAATTCAATTTGCTGAAGATTGTGCCAATGCTGATGCTCAGGTAGCTGCTTTGAAACCGGGCGAAATTTTATTGCTTGAAAACCTTCGTTTCTACGAAGAAGAAGAAGGCAAACCACGTGGTGAATTTGCAACAGAAGAAGAAAAAAAGGATGCTAAAAAAGCGTTGAAAGCAAAACAGAAGGAATTTGCTGAAAAATTAGCTTCGTATGCTGATGTTTATGTAAACGATGCTTTCGGAACTGCTCACCGTGCACATGGCTCAACGGCTGTAATTGCTCAGTTTTTCAGTGAAGAAAACAGAATGTTCGGCTTCCTTATCAACAGCGAATTGATTGCCATGGACAAAGTATTGAAAGATGCGCAGGCTCCTTTTACTGCTATTATGGGTGGCGCTAAAGTTTCTGACAAAATTTTGATTATCGAAAATTTGCTCGACCGCGTTCAGAATCTGATTATCGGTGGTGGAATGACTTATACTTTCATCAAAGCATTGGGTGGCGAAATTGGCAACTCACTTTGCGAAGCTGATAAACTTGATTTGGCGTTGCAATTGCTTGAAAAAGCTAAAGCAAAAGGAGTTAACGTGTATATTCCGACCGATGCTGTGAATGCTGATAAATTCGATGCCAACGCAGAAACCTGCATTTCGAAAACCAATGAAACTCCTGCCGGATGGATGGGTCT
>CAYNHC010000008.1:11062-13587 GCA_964396705.1 uncultured Paludibacter sp. | reverse complement strand
GTTGGGCATGCTTTTGGAGCTTCTTTGCCATAATGTACATGACCGCAGTTCCGGCATTGCCAACTGATTTCTTCATCGCGTGCAAATACTTTACCTGCTTCAACTTTTTCGAGCAAACGTAAATAACGTTTTTCGTGTTCAGCTTCAACTTTTGCAATTTTGCGGAAAGTGGCAGCGATTACGGGAAAACCTTCCGCTTCGGCCACATCAGCAAAATGCGGATAAGCATCTGTCCATTCTTCGTTTTCACCTTCAGCAGCAGCTTTCAGGTTCTCGGCAGTTGTGCCTACGATTCCAGCCGGATAAGTGGCTGTGATTTCAACCGGTCCACCTTCGAGATAACTGAAGAATTTTTTTGCATGTTCTTTTTCCTGTTCTGCTGTTTCGAGAAAAATTGCTGCAATTTGTTCGAAACCTGCTTTTTTGGCTTCACTCGCAAACATAGTGTAACGATTCCGCGCCTGACTTTCACCTGCAAACGAGATGAGTAGGTTTTTTTCTGTTTGTGTTCCTTTAAGACTTTTCATTTTTCTAGGATTTTTTATTGATGAATATCTATTTCATTTATTGCTTAATATCGCAAAGGTATAAAATCATTTTTGAAAAACTGTAATTGTTGCTCTCTTTCTTTTGAATGATTTTCGTTAAATTACAAATTGAATCCTGCCCTAAATTCAGTATCTTTGCATTCATTTTTCATTCTTCATTTTACATTAATCTATGGTGAGTTACTTACAGGTAGAAAATCTAACCAAATCGTTTGGAGATAATCTACTTTTCGAAAATATATCGTTCGGCATTTCTGATAATCAACGAGTTGCTTTAATAGCCAAAAACGGAACCGGCAAAACTACATTGCTCAATATTATTGCAGGCATTGAAGATTATAACAATGGCAATATATCGTTTAAACGTGATTTGCGAGTTGGTTATTTGAATCAGGATCCTGATTTTCCCAAAGAATTGTCGGTTATTGATGCTTGTTTTCGTTCTGATAATGAGGCAGTAAGAACTATTGCAGCTTACGAACATTGCATGGTCTCAGATAATCACGAAGGACTCGATGAGATTCTGTCACAAATGGATTTGCACAAAGCCTGGGATTACGAAACGCGCATCAAACAAATTCTGGGCAAATTAAAAATCACTAATTTCGAACAACTGATTGGTGAACTTTCGGGAGGACAATTGAAACGTGTGGCATTGGCCAATGTGCTTATTGCTGAACCCGATTTATTGATACTCGATGAGCCAACCAATCACCTCGACCTCGAAATGGTGGAATGGCTCGAAGATTTTCTGAAACGCTCCACCATGGCTTTGTTGATGGTAACGCACGACCGCTATTTCCTCGACAGGGTTTGTACTAATATCATGGAAATTGACCATCAGGGATTGTTTCAATATACAGGGAATTACAGTTATTACCTCGAAAAGCGTCAGGAACGCATAGAAAACTGGAATACTGAAAGCGAACGCACCGTCAATTTATACAAAAAGGAACTGGAATGGATGCGCCGCCAACCGCAAGCGCGTGCCCACAAGGCTAAATCGCGACAGGAAAGTTTTTATGAAATTGAAGAGCGAGCCAAACAACGCAGGAACAACGACAAAGTGCAACTTGATGTAAAAGCCAGCTACCTCGGTTCAAAGATTTTCGAAGCCAAATACATTTCTAAAGCGTACGGTGACAACAAAATTCTCGACAACTTCTATTATAACTTTGCTCGTTATGAAAAAATGGGTATTGTGGGGAAAAACGGAACAGGGAAAACAACTTTTCTGAAAATGTTGCTTGGATTGGTAAAACCGGATAGTGGTTCGTTCGATGTGGGCGAAACAGTTGTTTTTGGTTATTACAGTCAGGATGGTTTGGCATTCGACGAACAAATGAAAGTGATTGATGTGGTGCGCGACATTGCCGAAGAAGTAAGCTTGGGAAATGGCAAAAAAATGTCGTCGTCGCAGTTTCTGCAATATTTTCTGTTTTCACCCGAAACACAATACAACTACGTGTATAAATTGAGTGGTGGCGAGAAACGCAGGCTGCACCTTTGTACCGTTTTGATGCGTAACCCAAACTTTTTGGTGCTCGATGAACCAACCAACGACCTGGACATCGTCACATTGAATATATTGGAAGAATACCTGCAATCGTTCAAAGGCTGTGTGATTGTGGTAAGCCACGACCGCTATTTTATGGATAAAGTGGTAGATCATTTGCTTGTATTCAAAGGAAATGCTGAATTAAAGGATTTCCCCGGAAACTATACAGATTTTAGGGAATGGACGGAAATAGAAAATACACCCCTAACCCCTAAAGGGGAATCGAAACCTAAAACGTTGAAGCAGAATAACACGGAACAAAGCTTGTCCCGATTTATCGGGGAAACAAAAAACTCGGAACGTAAAAAGCTTAGTTATAAAGAACAAAAGGAATTTGAATCATTGGAAATAAATATTCAGGAACTGGAAATCGAGAAGTTGGAAATTGAAAATCAATTAGCTTCGGGCAAACTGAGTAC
>CAYNHC010000008.1:8159-10962 GCA_964396705.1 uncultured Paludibacter sp. | reverse complement strand
TCTAAATTCAGATGTAACGCAAATCGTTGTCCAAAATTTAAATTGACTCCGGGAGCTATTGTAGGGAAATAATACTGGTAGTGTTTATCCATGTCAGTTATCAAATAGATATTATACCCTGCAGCTATAAAGGGCTGAAGATATTTTGTGTTTATCCGGTATTCTGCTTGTAAAGGTATTTTATATGCATCTCCCAGTATGGGGCTGTGTTCTTCAAAAAAAGGATAGGTGTAATATTTAATATAGTTTTCGGCAATGCTTTTATAAGAAAAAAAACCTGTTTTCAGGAATAGATTTTTATTTGAATTCAAGAATCCTATGTTCAATATCACACCTGCTTTGATGCCTGTTTCGAAGAACAAAGGCATATAAAAACCCGGAATAATATCAATATTCAATGGCCATCTTTTGATGGTGTTGTTTTTGAGATAAGTTGAATCGTCTATATAACTATTGTACTCATCAACTAATTTTTCAAGATTCTTTTTGTTTGGTTTGTTGATCTGGTTAATCGATGGAAAAAGCAATTTGGCATCTCCCATATATTTTTTCAATGTATCTTTATGATAATCGGAAGTGTTTGCATACGAACGAATTAATACGCCATTATAATCTAAATCATTATTGTGGTTAAATGTTATTTCGGAAAGTGGACTGCCTTGTTTCTGAATAAAAAAACTGTTTTCGTTGTTTGGATTCGAATACAGATTTATTTTACCTTTGCGGAGCAATGTCAGATTTTCAGTCGAGAATAATTGATTTTGAGCAGTTCTTACTTCAGTTTTTGCTGGTTTTGAATTATATAAATTGACTAATCTGGTCAGGCTTTTAAGTTCAGGTTTATTTAATTTTTCGATATCAATAATCAGATGCTCTTTCTCTTTCATTAAAAACTTGAGCGTTTCAATGAACTGCTTGTCTTCTACAATTCTTAGTTGTTTGGAATATCCATTATCAACATATAGCTCCTTACGGCTGTAAATCAAATCGTAAATAATAGTATCGTTTTGTTTTTGCACAAAAAAATCATCTTTAACCGAGAGTAATCTGATGTTTCCATCGCAAATCACCTCCATAAATACAGATTTATAATTGGTTGGATTATGTGCACTTATAAATTTACGATTGGATGAAATTAGCAGAAAACTTTCTATAGTAAAAGGAGTGTATTTAGTTGTTTTAGCTTTTATGCTGGTTTTAAATATACAGCTATTATGTAGTTTGGTGTAGTCGCTGCAATTTATCAATCCACTAAGTGTATCTTGTTCTGTGGTTATAATAACTCCCGGTAAAAATTTCGCTTTTGCATTTAAATTCAACGACAGAAAACAGCAGGTGACGGTTAGCAGAATCAGTTTTTTCATATTGTTTAGTGTGTTACTTTTCGTTTGCAAATGTAATTAATATTTTACTTAAATTAAAAACCGGGTATTAATTTTCAGAAAACAGAACTTATTTTGAAAATTTCAGAAAAATTTTTTCAGGACAGTCATTCATGATTTTAAGCCAATTTGTAGTATCTTTGCAACCCCTATTAAAAACTTTATTTAGACAAAATGAATTTAGAAAATAATATTCAAGCTGAAGTTGTACAAGCGGTTAAAACACTTTATGGATTTGATGCTGAGCTTAATCAGGTGCAAATTCAGAAAACCAAGAAAGAATTTGACGGTGATTTGACGGTGGTTATTTTTCCGTTTGTAAAAGCGGCACGCAAATCGCCTGAAGCAACAGGACAGGAAATCGGAGAATTTATCCTTAAAAGCAATAAAATTGTATCGGGATTTAATGTGATAAAAGGATTTCTTAACCTGAATATTAATACGTCGTATTGGTTGGAAACACTGAATAATATTTATGCCGACAAGCAATTCGGCGTAAAAGTACCCACAGAAGATGCTGATATAATGATGATTGAGTATTCTTCGCCCAATACGAACAAGCCTTTACATCTCGGTCATATCCGGAATAATTTATTAGGGTTCAGTGTTTCCGAAATTCAGAAAGCCAATGGCTGGAAAGTGGTGAAAACGAATATTGTGAACGACCGTGGAATTCATATTTGTAAATCGATGTTGGCTTGGAAATTATTCGGCAACGGCGAAACTCCCGAAAGCACCGGCATGAAAGGCGATCATTTGGTGGGTAAATATTATGTGGTATTCGACAAAGCGTATAAATCTGAAATAAAAGAGCTTATGTCGTCGGGTATGAGCGAAGAAGAAGCAAAAAAGTCAGCACCTCTTATCCTTGAAGCACAAAAAATGTTGCTTGCTTGGGAAAACAACGATGCTGAAGTTCGTCAACTTTGGGAAACAATGAATGGTTGGGTTTATGCCGGATTCGACGAAACGTACAAACAACTCGGAGTTGACTTTGATAAAATATATTACGAATCGGAAACATACCTCGATGGAAAATCGAAAGTAGAAGAAGGGTTGGCAAAAGGTGTATTTTACAAGCGTGAGGATGGTTCGGTTTGGGCTGATTTAACCGGCGAAGGATTGGATGAAAAACTATTGTTGCGCGCCGATGGAACTTCGGTGTATATGACTCAGGATATTGGTACAGCAAAACTACGTTACGACGATTTTGACATTAAAAAAATGGTGTATGTGGTTGGTAACGAGCAGGTATATCATTTTCAGGTTTTGTCATTGTTATTAGATAAATTAGATTTTAAATGGGGAAAAGACCTGGTGCATTTCTCGTATGGAATGGTGGAATTGCCCGAAGGCAAAATGAAAAGCCGCGAAGGTACAGTGGTGGATGCTGATGATTTGGTTGCAGAAATGATAGATAC
>CAYNHC010000008.1:5175-8059 GCA_964396705.1 uncultured Paludibacter sp. | reverse complement strand
GGTTAATTTTATCCGAATCAATTGCCGGAGTTATCAAAACCGGAATGAAACTATTGGGTATTGAAGTGCCTGAAAGAATGTAATTTCAATATTTTAAATAAATATAAAGCCCTTGTTATGAAATATTTACAAGGGTTTTATTTTAATATTCTATTGAAGTCGAATTAGGTTTGTCGCATTTACTAATTGAATCTGCCTTTCAGTTTTTAGATTTCTGTATATAGCTTTTTCGCTACAAATGTTATATCTTTGCATTCTTTTTAAAACTAACGGTGTGTTTTACCTAAGTATCATGCTGTTCAGACAAATGAACTCTTAATCCGAAAAACCTGAAAAGAAATATCGGTATTCATTGCTGAAATTCAAATAATAAAATTTACGAATGAAATATATAATAATTCTTGGTGATGGAATGGCTGATGAGCCTATTGAATCACTACAAAATAAAACTTGTCTGCAAGCAGCCAATAAACCGAATATTGATAAAATTGCGGCTTTAGGTCGTTGTGGATTACTTGATACTATACCACCCGGATTTGCTCCCGGAAGTGAGATTGCCAATATGAGTGTGATGGGTTATGATGTGCCCAAAGTATTCGAAGGGCGCGGCTCATTAGAGGCTGCAAGTATGGGAGTGTCAATCGAAGATGGTGAAATGGCCATGCGATGTAACCTTATTTGCATAGTAGATGGAAAAATCAAGAATCACTCAGCCGGACATATCAGCAATGAAGAAGCCGAAGAGTTGATTCTTTTTTTGCAAAATGAACTTGGAAATGAGCAGGTTAGTTTCTTCTCTGGTGTTTCGTATCGTCATTTATTGAAAATAAAAGGGGGTAAAAAACAACTGAAATGTACCCCGCCGCATGATGTTCCCGGAACTCCTTTTGCAGATGTGATGATTCAGGCAGAATCAGAAGATGCTAAAGCAACTGCAGATTTACTGAATGCTTTAATTCTCCGTTCGCAGGAATTGCTCGAAAACCATCCGGTGAATTTGAAACGTGCAGCGGATGGAAAAGATAAAGCAAATAGCATTTGGCCTTGGTCGCCGGGCTATAAACCTGATATGAAAACATTGCTCGAGTTGTACAACCTGAAAAGCGGTTCAGTTATTTCGGCAGTGGATTTGATTCGGGGAATAGGTGTGTATGCCGGATTAAAGGTGATTGAAGTAGAAGGTATTACAGGTCTTTATAATACAAATTATGAAGGTAAAGCACAGGCTGCAATTGACGCACTTCGCACAGATGATTTTGTGTATTTGCACATTGAAGCAAGTGACGAAGCAGGTCATGAAGGTGATGTGGAACTAAAAATAAAGACTATCGAATATTTGGATGCTCGTGTTGTGAAATTAATTTACGAAGAAGTTTCAACTTGGGACGAGCCGGTTACGATAGCTATTTTGCCCGATCATCCAACGCCATGTTCAACGAAAACACATACAAGCAAACCTGTCCCATTTATTATTTATCGTCCGGGAGAAACCCCTGATGATGTTCTGGTTTATGATGAATTTGCGGTTGAAAAAGGGAGCTATGGCTTGCTAAAAGGCATGGAATTTATGCAGACATTGATTAAATAAAACTGCCCCTAACCCCTAAAGGGGAATGAGGTAAGTTTCGTCTCTTATATTTTATTATACAAAAGTTTATATTATTCAATACTAACTAAGTAAGTGGAAACAAATAATGTAGTAAAACTATCAACGTTGCATTCGGCTAAGTCCCTCTCCTTGGGAGAGGGATTCAGGGAGAGGTCAAAATAGAAAATACTACATTATATCTTTTCTACTAGCTAAATTCCCTTTTAGGGGTCAGGGGTTTATGAAATACTACAGTACCAACAAAAAAGTAAACGGCGTTAGTTTAGAGGATGCCGTAATCAAAGGTTTAGCCGAAGACAAAGGCTTATTTATGCCTAATCATATTACTGAAATTCCGGCGATGTTTTACGAAAATATCGATAAAATGTCATTTCAGGATATGGCTTATACGGCAGCATATATGTTGTTTGGCGAAGATGTACATGCCAATATGTTACGTACAATTGTGTTTGATACGTTGAACTTTGATGTTCCTTTGGTAAAAGTAGAGGAAAATATTTATAGCCTTGAGCTTTTCCATGGTCCAACGTTGGCCTTTAAAGATGTTGGTGGACGATTTATGTCTCGTATGTTGGCGTATTTCATTCAACGCCAGCAAGATAATCATAAATTGGTGAATGTGCTTGTGGCTACATCGGGTGATACCGGTAGTGCTGTTGCTAACGGTTTTCTGGGTGTTGAAGGTATTCATGTTTATGTCCTTTATCCTAAAGGGTTAGTAAGCCCGATACAGGAATGCCAGTTTACTACTTTGGGTCAGAATATTACGGCTTTAGAAGTTGATGGAACTTTCGACGATTGTCAGGCTTTGGTAAAATCGGCTTTTATGGATGAAGAGTTGAATGCTAAAATGAAATTAACTTCGGCTAATTCAATCAATGTAGCTCGTTTTCTTCCGCAGGCATTTTATTATTTTTATGCGTATGCACAATTGAAAGCCATCTCTGAAGCTGCAGCAAATAATATGGTGGTTTGTGTGCCAAGTGGAAATTTCGGAAATATAACCGCTGGTTTATTTGCAAAGCGCATGGGTTTGCCTATCAAACGATTTATTGCAGCTAATAATCGTAACGATATTTTCCTCGAATACCTGAAAACAGGTGAATATAAACCGCGTCCATCGGTTTCGACCATCGCCAATGCAATGGATGTAGGCGATCCAAGTAATTTTGCACGAGTTCTAGATTTATACGGAAATTCACATGAAGCGATATCAGCTGAAATTAGTGGTGTGAGTTATAATGATGCACAAATAGCTGAAACTATGCTAAATTG
>CAYNHC010000008.1:0-5075 GCA_964396705.1 uncultured Paludibacter sp. | reverse complement strand
TTTAAAGCTTATTTGTTGGGGAAATAACCCCCAACCCCTAAAGGGGAGTAAAGAAATTTGTTTTTTTTTAATTAATATAACTAACCTAATTCCCCTTTAGGGGTTAGGGGTAAATTTTAATATATGTTTTCAGGAATAATAGAAGAAGCAGCTCTTGTAGTTGCATTGCGTAAAGAACAGGAAAATCTGCATTTGACAATGGAATGTTCTTTTGTTGATGAATTAAAAATTGATCAGAGTGTAGCACATAATGGTGTGTGCCTTACAGTAGTTGAAAAAACAGACAAAACATATACCGTTACAGCCATTAAAGAAACGCTGGACAGAACCAACCTCGGTAAATTGGAGGAAGGTAGCAAAGTGAATCTTGAACGTAGCATGATGATGAATGGAAGACTTGACGGTCATATTGTTCAGGGACATGTTGATCAGACTGCCGTTTGTACCGAAGTAAAAGAAGCAGACGGGAGTTGGTACTTCACTTTCGAATATGCATTTGACAAGGAAATGGCAAAGCGTGGTTATATGACTGTGGATAAAGGCTCGGTTACAGTGAACGGAGTGAGTTTAACTGTTTGTAATCCAACTGATAATACTTTTCAGGTTGCAATAATTCCATTTACTTATGAACATACCAATTTTCATCAAATAGAAAAAGGTACAATAGTGAATATAGAATTTGATATTATTGGAAAATACGTTAGTAGAATGTTAACGTTTAAAGTATAATTTGACTTTTTTGAGGGTCTTCCAAACTATATTCTGATTTCCTTGTTAGAATAATGTTGAAATTCAATGATGAAAAATGAAGAAACTCAGAAATCAAATATTAGAATCCTTTTTTAATCCCTTATTACATTTTTTTCCCTTGCTCATTTTTATTTTCACCAGAGATATAGTGGGTAATTATGTTGCTTGGGAAATTGCCATTGTTGCAAATATAATATTGTTAATTTATGTGTTTATAAGATACCGTCGAATTTTAGACTGGTTTCTTTCTTCTACAGGTATTTTTTTAATTATTTCAACAATCATTTTAGTAATTCCTGAACGTCTCTTTAATATTTCCTTCGAATTTTTTGCCGGCGAAATAGTAGTTCTGTTGTTTTTTATATCATCATTATTATTGAGAAAAAAACTTGAAAAGCTAATGGTTAAAGCTACACCAAAAAACTTTTCAATGATTAATAATTTGGATGAATTATTCAGATTGATGTGGATTTTTACTATTGTAATATTTGCATATATTATTGTTGAGTTGTCTGCCGTTCTTGTTAATCCTCCTAATATCATATTATTGCAGGAATTTATTCATGGCATCTTTTTGGTCTCAGTAGTATTTATTATTATTTACGAATTGATCAGAGTTACGGTTATCAGAATCAGGTTAATAAGAGAAGAATGGTGGCCAATAGTAAACGAACAGGGAAAATTTATTGGCTCAATTCATTATCTGACAAGCTTAAAAGAAGATAAGAAATATATGCATCCTATTGTAAGAGTCATTTTAATCGATAAAAATAAAATCTTTTTACAAAAACGTTCAGAAAACGATTTGGTTTATCCGGGACTTTGGGATACTGCTATTTCAAATCATATCAGATTAAACGAAAAAATAGATCATTGTATTGTTCGTACGGCCAATGAACGTTATGGTATTAAGGAGATAAAACCCATTTTTCTTTCTCATTATGTACACGAAACACCCGAAGAATTCCATTATGCCTATATTTTTGTTTCATGTAAATATGCAAATCTAACACCCAATCCTAAATATATTGACCAAACAAAATGGTGGACTATTCAGCAAATAGAAGAAAATGTTAATTCAGGGATTTTTTCTGAGAATTTTCTTATCGAGTTGAATTTTTTGAAACGTAGCGGAATAATTGATTCGGGTAGTTGTGAATGCGAATGCAATCTAAAAGAAACTGTTAACCGATATAATTTGCATTCAAGATAATTAACCTTCTCTAAAATATTAATAATACGACGCTTTTTATTTCTTTGTTTTGTAGTTAAGTATGTGTATAGTTACTCCCAATCCAATAGAAACAAGCAAAATCTGTAACCAAATTTTACCCTGAGCAGGGACAATTGTAGCGTACAACATTGTAGTCCACATTAAACCAAGTGAAATGAATTTTGCATGTAAGGGAATAGATTTGTCCTCGTGAAAACTACGTACTATATGTCCTAACATTTTATTTTCCAACAATTTATTGTAAAGCTTATCAGAACTTCGGGCAAATAACCAGGCTGATAGCAAAATAAAGGGTGTTGTGGGTAATAGTGGTAAAAATAATCCAATTACTCCCAGAACCAGACTGATAATACCAATTAAAACCAAAATTTGTTTCATGCAATTTCTATTTGTAAGATTATAGATAAAAATCTTATTTCTTTGGATTTTAAATTCAACAACAAATCAAATTGCATAATCAATATAAGTAATTAAAAGTATTTAGTTACGAGATACAAGTCTGTTTATCAAAATATTAATTTCAAATAACAGGTCAATAATAATATTGATTACTTAAGGATTGTCTTTTGCAAAAAATCATTTTACAATTCACCCATTGCCTTTTTAAAAAGTTTTTGCGATTGAGAATAATCTATTTTTCCACAAGGTCCTGAAATACAACCACCTTCGCAAGCCATTACTTCAATAAAGTTGCCCGGAGCTTTTCCTTTGGCATAAGCGCGAAGTAAATTGATGTTTTTCTTATTTAGGTTGCTTACTAATACAGGTTTTACGCCCAAATCTGGATGACAAGTTTGAATTGCAGAAATAACTCCGCCAGCTCTTGCAAAGCCTCTTCCGGGCATGGGAGCACATTCTTTAGTTTTCGTTGTTTTTTCAATTTCGATGTTTAGACCGGTTAACAAAGTGTCAATTTCTTCGAAAGTCAGTATATACTCAATGTCAGGATGATCGAGGACTTCCTTCCTTTTTCCCACACAAGGTCCAACAAATACAACTTTAGCATCAGGATATTTTTCTTTTGCCATTTTTATTGTGTAATACATCGGAGATCCGGTATGAGAAACAAATGGTTTCATTTCTGGAAGATGTTTATTGACCAACTCAATATAAGATGGACAACATGAGGTTGTCATAAATTGTTGACCTGACTCTAATTTTTCCTGAAGTTCTTCTCCTTCGCGTTTGGTAGTTTCCATAGCTCCATGTGCAACTTCCATAGCTTCAATAAAACCAATTTTTTCAACAGCAGCAGTAATTTCTTCAAGGCTATTATTGAATTGAGATAATATTGAAGGCGCCATAATAGCAACTATTTTCTCACCACGATCAATAGCCGTCAGTATATCGAATACCTGTGATACTTCGTAAATTGAACCGAAAGGACAGGCGTTGATACACTTGCCACAATAAATACATTTCTCTTCGTCTATATGTTCTATGCCATTCTCATCTTTTTGTATAGCTTTTACCGGGCAAGCTTCCTCGCAAGGTACAGGAATGTAAACAATGGAGTGATACATGCAAGCTTCCTTACAAATGCCGCAGTTGATACATTTTGCATGATTAATATGTGCCTGACCATTTTCCATAAATGTAATGGCATCCTTTGGGCAGTTCATGTAACATGAACGTGCTACACAACCTTTGCAGAGATTGGTTACTACGTAATTAGTTTTTACGCACGCTGTACATGCTTCGTCAACAACAGTAAGTATGGTCGAGCTGGTTGCTTTACGTTCGATAGCACGACGCGCATAATCAGATAAAGGAGTAAGTTCATCTTCTTCTTCGTCAATTCGATAACCCAATATAGGTAGCATTTTATATTTAAGTACGGCTCTTTCTTTATGAATACAACATCTGCCTCTTGCCTGTGCGGTTTTAGGAGACATTTTGAGTGGTAGTCGGTCAATTTCTGTTACTAAATTACCTTCTTTATACATGGAAATTAGTTTAGACATCAAATCCCGACGGATAATCATCGCGTTATTAACAAAAGCCATAAATTGTGTTTTAAAGTTTCGAGGTGCAAAGGTAAGACTTTTTTTTGAATTAAAGAAAAATTTCTTTAATTGGAATTGTTTTTGATGCTAAATTAATCAAAACAATTCCTGTTTGTTTTTCTTTGAACGAATGCAAGAAGGAAAATTCGAGTTGGTGGTTTGAAGCTGTAATTGATTTTTATTTTCTTTTAATACCCTGAAAAACAAATTCAACTATGCTATTTTTATTGTGTTCGAATTGAGTATTTATGTTTTGGCGAATATAGGGAACTTCCAGCCCTTTAATGGCATAGAAAATAATCATTGAAGACAAGTCTAAATCCATGCGCTTAAAAATCTTTTTCTCAATACCTTCATTTAATATTTCGCGAATAATTAAAATTTCTTTGGTATCAATTTTTCGGCGGGTGCGTTCCACTTCATATATATCATGAAAAAAATCAGCACGTAAAGAACCATTTCTTGTTACTACCTCTTTGATTGCATCGAGATGGGTAATGATATGGTTTGTGAGTTTAATGTCTGGTTCGCAGTTTTCAGTTGCTTTTAAATAAAGTCTTTCCAATACACGCTCAAGTTCTTTGTCAATAACAGCTTTGTAAATTTCCTCCTTGTTATTGAAATAAGTATAAAGGGTTCTTCGTCCTTTTTTAGATGCTTCAGCTATGTCATTCATAGTCACTTCTTTCTTGCCATATCTGGCAAAAAGTACACGTGCTACTTCGATAAGCATTTTTTTTGTATTGGAAATTTTATTCGACATTATATCATAATTATAGGATGTGCAAAGATAAAAAATGTTACTAAAATTTCAACATAAAAATACACACTTTTGTTTAAAATGTGAATTTTTTTTATTTTTAGTGTAAAACTTGTTTTTTAGAGAATTTAAAACTCAACCTGATGATCCAAACTACAAAAAAAGCAAGGATGATACGTGGTATCATTATCCAACCTGCTGAAACTCCTATTGCAACAAAAAGGAGCGTATCTTCAAGCATAGAATGATTTATTGCAATATGGTAATTTAATAAATTGGTGTTTTCAGGGCTAATTTCATTGTTTCCGACTGATTCAATCATTAC
>CAYNHC010000007.1:0-29430 GCA_964396705.1 uncultured Paludibacter sp. | reverse complement strand
CTTTTTCAGAAACGCGATTTAGAACTTCTCGGATTTAACATTGATAATGCAAATGCTGAAAACAATCTTGCGTTGGATAATTTCTGGTCGTGCTACGAAATAATGGGGGTTGCACTGCTTGATATTGCCACCTGGGAATGGATGTATGCACATCCCAATGCTACGTCGGAGGAGTTAAAAGAAGCTGTTATTGCAAAAGCTAAAGAAATTTGGAATACCTATTATTCGGGCATTCTGGGAGGAAAAGATGAAACAATTCTGGCGATTTATTCACACATGATAGATAATCCGCTGTATTTATCAAACTATCCGATTGGACATTTAATCGATTTCCAAATAGAAGGTCAGATAAAAGGAAAATCAATGGCAGATGAAATTCAACGCATGTACACACAGGGAAGAATTATTCCTCAGCTGTGGATGAACAATAGCGTTGGTGCTGAAATTTCGACTGAACCATTGTTGAAAGCTGTGAGAAAGGCGTTGGAATAGACACTTTGCATTGAAAGGTGTTTCCTTACAGTTATAAAGACTGGAAATGAAACGATTAATTAAAAAAAAATCTCAGGCTTGAGAAATTCAATTTAAATTAGAAATTCTTTGTTTTGTTGTAAACAATCAACGATTAATCCCTTGAAAATAAAAGAAAAGAACGTTGGACAATTAAAGTTATAAACATATTCTATGAGAGTTAAAAGGTGTGAGGTTTGTCACAAAAGCGTATCTCAAAATGAAACAATAATAGTTGATGATATTGTATATTGTAACGAATGTTTTAAGAAAACATTTGAAGACAAAGAGCAGTTAAACAATAAAAAAGTTGTGCAGGATCCTGACCCTACGGTTTGCTTTAATTGCAACTTTGACAATGGCAAAGAAGATCTAAAGAAACTTTCGGTTTATCCAATTTGTCCTGAATGTGAGAAGGCAATTAATAGTCGGGTATTTCCAATTTGGGTGAAGGCTTTTTTAGCTGGTTTGGTAGTTGTTATTGCTATTGGATTCGCTTGGAATTTGAGATATTACAATGCTTATAATCATATTCGAAAAGCAAATATAGAATATTCTAACGGGAATTATGGAAATGCAAGTAACCTTATGTCCATGGCGGTAACTGAGATTCCTGAATTAGACGACATTAAGGTTATGCATTCATATTTCAGGGCTATGGATTTGTTGGCAAAAGACAGTTGTAAAGAAGCATTGTCAATATTTACAGAATGTAAGCAAAAGGTTCCAACCAACCTAAATATAGAACAAATGATTGTTCAGGCAAGAATCGGAAGTTGTTACAATGAAAAAAATTACAAGGGATTCTTAGATGCTTCCATTGAAAATTTAGCCATGGATTCAACCCAAGCTTTCTCATGGGCGGGTGTTGCATCGGCATATTCATGCCTTTATGCAGATACAAAGAACGAAACTTTTAGAAATAAAACAGAAAATTGCCTTTTAAAGGCAAAAATGCTCGACAGTACCAGTGTTGACTTGAAAGATTATATCAATATGATAGAATACAGAGTCTTCTCAAAGCGTATAATATCAAGAGAAGAATTTAAAAAACAATTTCCAAATGGATGGGTTAAAATTTAAAGATTATGTTTATACCAGGTAAATTTATTGCAATATTCACATTTCCAGGAATCATAGTGCATGAGTTCGCTCACATGATTTTTTGTAAGCTGAGAAAAGTGGCTGTGTTTGATGTATGTTATCTTCAATTTGATAATCCTTTGGGATTCGTAAAACATTGCGAGAGCAAGAACTTTACAACAACTTTTCTGATATCAATGGGTCCATTTATAGTAAATACTCTTTTGTGTCTGCTGATATGTATTCCAACTTACATACCACTTAAATTTTTTGCAGTAGAAAGTTTTTTCTCCTATTTTTTGATTTGGTTAGGAGTGTCCATTGGTATGCATGCTATACCCTCTGACGATGATGCCAACATTATTTTTCAACAAGCAAAAGAAAGTGTAAGACATTTCAATATATTGGCAATTTTATCATTTCCTATAGTGCTGTTAATTTATATTTTCAATGCATTACGAATGGTATGGGCAGATCTTGTATATGGAATTCTGATTGGCATAGGTATTCCCTCCTTGTTGTTCGGATAAAATAGTTGATAGCCAATCTTTTATAATAAAATCACAAAAACAACCATTTAAAATGAAGAAATTGATGTTCGTTGCGATGTTACTATCAATTATTAGTAATTTATATTCTGACGAGAAATACGATTTTACAGTTGCACAGGATGGCAGTGGTAATTTCACTTCAATTCAGGCAGCAATTGATGCTTGTAAAGCATTTCCCGATAAACCAATTATTGTTTATATTAAAAACGGAATCTATAAAGAAAAGGT
This sequence comes from uncultured Paludibacter sp., assembly GCA_964396705.1. GTDB lineage: Bacteria > Bacteroidota > Bacteroidia > Bacteroidales > Paludibacteraceae > Paludibacter. The sequence goes on along the minus strand of CAYNHC010000007.1, from coordinate 27,058 downwards.
GAAAGTACCATCGTGTAACACACATTTAACCCTTAAAGGTGAAAGCGTTGAAAAGACGATAATTACTTATGATGATTTTTTCGATAAGATAAATCGGGGAAGGAATAGCACTTTTTATACTTACACATTATTGGTCGAAGCAAATGATTTCAGGTTGGAAAATATCACCGTAGAGAATTCGGCAGGATCAGTTGGTCAGGCTGTAGCACTACATGTAGAAGGAGATCGATGCAAATTTATGAACTGTCGATTTTTAGGAAATCAGGACACAATGTATATTACAGGCGAAAAAAGCCGTAACTATTTCACAAATTGTTTTATTGAAGGTACCACCGATTTTATTTTCGGAGAGGCAACTGCGCTTTTCGAAAACTGCACATTACATTGTAAATCGGACTCATACATAACTGCCGCAAGTACAAACAAGGGAAAAACCTTTGGATTTGTGTTTTTGAATTGTAAACTTACCGCTGCGCCTAAAGTAACAAAAGCATATCTTGGCAGACCATGGCGCGATTATGCCAAGGTGGTATTTATTCGCTGTGACATTGGGGCGCATATTTCCCCTGCAGGTTGGATGAACTGGGATAAAACCGGACGAGATAAAACTGCCTATTATGCCGAATTTGGCAATACCGGAGTTGGCGCAAACACCTCAGGTAGAGTAAGCTGGTCGAAAGTTTTAAAAACTCGTGAAGTAAAGAAATATACTTCGGCAAACATTCTAAAAGGGACAGATAATTGGCAGCCACAGGTAAACACGAAGTAAATCGTGAATTAGCACAAAATTTTACGAAACGCCAATCAGCATTTTACATTCAAATTTTTATCATATGAATAATATTAAATTCAAACATATAACACCAATTCAGCTACGTTTTAATGACTTCGATGCGTTGGGACACGTAAACAACTCTGTCTATTTTTCATTTTATGATTTGGGAAAAACATCATATTTTAATGAGGTATTACCTAATATTAATGCAAATAAGGAAGTAGGTGTTGTAATTGCCAATATAAATGTAAGTTTTTTGTTGCCTGTATATCCTGGCGAAAATGTAGCTGTAGAAACTGCGGTAGTAGAGATAGGTAATAAAAGCTTTAAACTCTTTCAGCAACTTATCGACTTAGATTCAAACGAAGTGAAATGTATTTGTCACACTGTAATGGTATGCTATAATGCAAAAACAAAAACAACGAGTTCAATATCGGATGTTTGGAGACAAGCAATAGCTGATTATGAAGAAAATCATGAGTTAAACAAAGTGTAAAAATATTCGTATAAAAAGTGAAACCACAGCAAAATGGCTTTAGTGGTTTCACTTTTAAAAAACATAAAATCTTTGTATGCTTTTTATCAATTATTACATTTTAGTCCACCAATATCTTTTCGACAAACAATTTTCCATTCGTTACAACTTTTACAATTCGAATACCTTTAGCACTACAAGGGATATTTACCGAAGTTAAACTTGTTTGGTAACTATTCAATAAATGCCCAGAAGTATCATACAGATAAATAAAAGATTTCCCTGAAAGTTCTTTAACAATAATCGAATCTTTATGAGAAAAAATCATTCCTGTAGATTTACTATTAATGGCTTTTACATCTGTAGCACTTAATGGAATTAACAACCTTACATAAAACAATCCACCAACAACATTGCTTGTATTAATTGCCTGAAACTTTACTGTGATAGTATCTTTCCCTGCTGTAAGTGAATTTGGGATAAGATATTCTACATTGACAAACTCACTTTTGTTCCATTTACCCGCCACATTTTCAGTGGCAATAGTTACACCATCTACCATAACGTTGAAACTACGGCTTCCTGTTTCATTACCCCAATAGCGAGCCATTACAGATAAATCAGATTTCCCTTTAGTGAGCATACTATAGCTAATATATCCTCCGGCGCGTGCATCCCTCCAAAACTCATTCATATAATTTCCAGTATATGAATTCAAACTCGAAAGCTTATGATCTACCTCTGGCTGTTGCTCTCCCGGAGCAACTTTATCAATTGTACGGGTTTCGAGTTCCAGTTCTGCTTTTTGAACCGATGCCAAACTATCAAGCACAGACTGGTACTCTGTCTGACTCAATGCCATCCAGTACATCATGTAACGGGCATCATGTATTTTGTAAAATGGCTCAAGTATAAGGGTAGAATCCGATTTGTCTGCAAATAGATTTTTTGTTCTAAAATTCAAAGGTTTCCCCGCGACCTGATAAATTTTTGAAGGAATACTATCCTGAGTGCTTACTAATATTGGTGCTTTATCGAGCGGCATTAAAGCTCCACCGGCAATATGCCCCCAACGACTGTCATCGGCAATCAAACCCGTTAAGTCTTCATTTCCTGTTTTGGCTCCAAGTAAAATAGGACCATGCATTAAAGCTACGTATCGTGGCACATTGGGCAGTTGTTCAATAGAATTTTTCATTGGCAAAAGAATACGAACAGAATCGCTGTTATTCCAAATACGGTTAATAGCAATATAAGTTTGCGGAATCGACGCAACCGGTACAGTATCTTTATTTATAATAATTTTCATTTTACCGGCTTCCACCCATTTAGGCGAACGAACCATAAGCGTAAATTCAGTGGAAGTATTTGTAGAAATTATCAACTTTGTTTTTTCTTCTTCCGGAAAAGCTGTTTCTTGTCTGATTTTCAATCCTTTTTCTTTCCAGTTAAGTTCTGATGAAGCAAATAAATTCAGATATAAAGAATCATTTATATGAGTATAAATAAACTCTCCGTATTTTCCATGATTTTCCATACCTGTACCCACGCAACACCACATAGCCTGATTTGGCGCTGAATAAACCCGGTAATGTTGTGGACGTGCAGGAGTAAAATAAACATATCCACCATGTTCAGGATGCTGGGTTGACAAAATATGATTATACAAAGCCCGTTCGTAAAAATCGGCATACTTTGCCTGTGGAGTTGACCGGAATAAATCTTCAGTAAGTTTCAACATATTGTTGGTATTACATGACTCAGGACCTTCCACAGCGTTGATATAGTCTATACAAGCTGAAGCCTGCGGGAAATATTCTTTTTTGCTGTTACCTCCCGAAGCCAAACTGCGTTTGGAAGTGACCGTCTGCCAGAAAAACTGAGCAGCTTTTATATAACTTGCATCCTTAGAAACTTCAGCAATACGCTGAATTCCAACAGCTTTTGGCACTTGTGTATTGGCATGCATATTATCCAAATTATCAACTCCAACGACCATACTATTAAGAATAACTTTATGTGAAAATCGTTTGGCTGCTAACAAATATTTTTCCAGTCCGGTCATTTGGTAAGCATCAGCAAAAATTTCATTCATACCTCCATGTTCAGTAGCCAACATAGTTTCCATTTGAGCATCAGAAAGCGCTGATGTTATATTAATACCCCAATCGCAGAAAGAAAGAAATACCGTTTTTGCAGTTTCGCTACCACCATATAACCATGCATCGCGAAGCCCTGCATATGTTTTATGTAAATTGTACCAGGGCACCCAGGCTGAATTATAATTGGCAAAAGTACCCGCTTTGAATGTGGACCAAACCGCTGCACTCGAAGGAACACCTCCGGCATAACCTACACCCCATGAAGAATTATTGATAGTATTGGCATCCTGACACACTTTAAGTTCAGAAACCATAAAATCCATCAATCGTTTACAGGCAGTATCGGCTGTTGCAGCATAATTAATAGCAACTGCCGAAAGATAATGACCACCAATATGTCCATCCAATCCGTTCCAATTGGCATAGCTGGGTGCTAATACGTTTAATCCCGCTTCTTTACGATAAGGAGCCAGCAATCTATTTACATCGTACTGTAAAAGAGTTTTTATATTCAACTCACTTGCATGTTTAAATGGTCCTTCGAGCAACTTTATATCTCCTAAAGGAAATTCATTAATATAAAGTTTTTCCTGTTGAGTTCCCGGAGTGAGTGTTGATACTTTATAATTAATAGTATATGTTTTTTTAGTTGTTCCATCCAATGCTATAACTGTTATTATAGAGGTACCGCTTCCTGAAGATATATTTACAGGTTCCGTTCCTGAGATAGTAACTCCGGCAATTGAAGGTATTACCGTGGGTGTAACTGTGGTATTTCCTTCCGGAATAGTAGCCGAGTAGGTAAAAGTCGTCGGGTTGAATGATTCATTTAGGATTCCACAGCTTAAACTTATATTGTCTAAAGTAGCCACATTAGAAACTTCGGTAAGTGTAAATCCATCAAATTTAAAAAATCCGGCATCTGACTTAGTAGAATATGTAAAATTATAACCAAGAGCAGATGACTTACCACTTACACGAATACCTAATTTGAGTGAATCGTTGGAAACAGGAATAATAACCGAAAGTTTACGAAACGGACCATTTTCGGCTGCCGATTCGACAAATCCACCAAAAGAATATGATTCGGTTGCCCCCAGAACAGATATATTTGCAATGCTATAAGCTGTATGTGATGCTGTTCCGTATAACATAGATTTAGTTGTTGAACCCGATTTTGCAAATAATCGCTGATTGGTCAGACGGTTACTACTAACTGTCACAAGAGCAGTTACCTTATAATTTCCGGATGACAACCCTGTTATAAGTTGCGAACATTCGGCATCGCCAATGCTGGAATTCCAAAGTCCGTTGATATATGTTCCGCTTTTGGTTGCATCTCCATCGGTATTTGGCCCCAACCATGAATACCCGGTGGCTCCAGTCCATGTCCAACCGGTTCCATTTCCTGTTTCGAAACTCGGATTCGTAATTTTGGACGTGTAATCGGTTTGAGCAAAAAGATTGCTGCAATTAATCGCCAGCAATATAAAAAAGCCTGTAATTTTTCTCATAATAAAAATTTTAAAACGAATTTGAGGTGCTGATTTGATTTACAAAGTAAGTACTATTTCCTTTATGCAGACTGCATAAAATAATAAAAGAGGTTCATAAATGTGTTTTTAAGCACTAATTTGAATTTAATGTTATCGGAAAAACTCCTAAGGAGTTACCCAAATGCATATTGCAGACAATTTATACAGAAGGCAACTCCTACGGAGTTATATTCATGGTTTTTAAACTTCCCCCAGATAAATCTAGTCCCTATGCACAGATTATCCCTACGGGATATTCCTATTTGTAATAAAACTTTCTGAATTCAATTTCAGTTCAGATTCAATTTGCAATTCAAGAAACCATTTATATATCATACAGCATATCAGTCGCTTGATGGATTACTCAAGCGACAGGGAATTATTCCCGTTGGTCATGACCGTTGGTTCGCTTGTCCCTCGATTTACAAATAAAACCATTCAATTACATAGATTTAAATACAGAAATCACATTTCCTGATTTTACTTTGATAAGTTTTATTCCTTTTTTATCTATCAACATTTCGTTGGAAATAGCTTTAACGGTGCATACCAATTTACCGGAGGTATTAAACACCGCAATCTCATCACCCGCTTTTGTACCGTGTAATTTTATCAGACCATTTTCCGAACTCAGCCAAATTGAATTATCGATGTTTTCGAGCGCTGTGTCTTTTTTTTTTACTTCAACCGATATGGAATTTCCTGTTTGCGAAGCATAAACTGTATTTCCACTGTACTTTACCTGAAAATTATGTGTTCCGGTGTAAAGATTTGCAGCATAATAAACAGCATTTCCATTTGCATCTACCGGAAGCACACCAACGATGGTGTCGTTATGCAACACCACAAATGAACCTGTTGGTTTATCGGTTAAACTTCCGGTTTTTTGTACCGATAAATTCAACAAAACAGTATCTCCGGCAAAGGCCTGTTCGATAGAAGCGGTCATATTTACCGAAGTTTCTGCCGAACGGTTTTGTGCTGAAATACGGTAAAATTTAGCTCCGTGATTCTTAACTTGTGGTGCAAACTGCGTTCCGACAAATGTTCCGCTATCTTTTTTAGCCCAAAGATCGCGAATAAGGCAACTGCCATTAAATCCAAGTGCTGTTAAATCGACAGGTACAACTGCAACTGAACTGTTGGACGGATCTTGGGTGAAAACCATGAACTCAACCGTAACACCACTTGTAGCAGACAACACCTCATCATCGAAACCACAAAAAGCTTTAAAACTAGTATAGCCTTCGGGCAAATTAAACTGAATGGTGGAATAGGCATTTACACCGTAACCATTACTGTATGTTTTTCCATTAACAGTCAGCGTTTTATTGTCGAGACTTTTATTCGTTTTTACCACATCCCAGCCACTGGTGGCACTAACAGGAGTGAGTGTTGTCAGTTTTAAAGAGTCACCATTGGCTTTATAAATTGTAGGATTAATCCAATCGGCATGGTCGTAATTGAAATTATCGCCCGCATCGGTCACCACCAAATATAGCTTGGTTGCTCCTGTGATATCAGCCGAAATATTTTTACCAGCACGCTGATAAGTCTTACTGATAAGACCAGTATTGGCAATTGCTTTATTTACGTCCACATTGCGCAAAGTGGGGTCTTGCGTTGCTACTGAAAACTCTACCGTTGCACCACCGGTTTGACTTGTTCCTCCGATATCCAATCCGGCAAACGCTTTGAAACGATTATATCCGGCAGGTATTGGATAGAAAATAACCGAACGGGCATGTACGCCAATTCCATTGGTAAAAGTTTTTCCTTTTACATTCAGCGTTCCGCCCGAAATACTTTTATTTTTCACAATGGTCCCCCAACCGGTAGAAGCCGAAAGCCAATTAATATCTGTAAGTTTCAACGAATCGCCATTGGCATTGTACAATGTCGGATTAATCCAGTCGGCATGATCGCAGCTATAACCATCGCCACCATCGTTGGCAATCAGATACAGGGATGTACTTGTTTCAGAGATAGCCACATCGATATTCACTCCATAATTGTCTGTTAAACGTGAAACCGTTCCACTTCGGTAAAGCAGGTTTTTGGTGGAGATAAATCCATCACCTCCGTTATTAAACAAAGCCAGGAATTTATCACCATTGTTAGGGTCGTCGGCTACCCACGCAATTTGATCGTTTTCGTTAAACCATTGTTTGTTGTTCACCGCCGTTTTGTGCACATTCAACACTTCTGGATTGGTAATCAATGTATTTGTGAAAGCCTGATTATCGGGCAAATTTCCACCAAACATCAATGGTGATTTGAATATTGACCATAAAGTCATCATGGTATATTGCTCATCGTTGGTAAAGTTGGTATATCGGTTGGTAGCACGTTCGCCACGGATAAATTTGCCCATAGGCAACATATCGGCATCCGGCCATGTTCCGGGCGCGATGTAAGGAGACCATTTATTACAAACCGTAAACTGATAGTTCAACTGGCTCCAGTTATCCCAAAAGTCATCGACCGTGCGCCACATATTGGCATGGGTACGGGCGTGCTCATAATTATCCACAGGAGTTTCACCCGGCGACATACTTAACACAATCGGGCGACCACATTTGTCGATGGCATTACGCAACATCGTAATTTCGTCGGTATGGTATGGGCGCGACAAATCATCGCATTTTATAAAATCCACTCCCCACGAAGCATAAAGCTCCAAAATTGAGTTGTAATACTCCTGCGCTCCGGCTTTCGAAGCCAACACTGTGTAATTATCCTGTAACCAGGTACATTGATTGGCTGTGCTGTAAATATCGACAGCCGTTTTTCCGTTTCCATTTTTAATCGGAAGATTATTTGTGACAGCTACTTTAGGTACTCCGCGCATAATGTGAATACCAAATTTCAATCCTTTAGAGTGAATATAATCTGCCAATGGCTTAAATCCTGCACCGTTCGCAGACGAAGGAAAACGGGTTGGCGATGGCATATAACGACCATACTGATCGTAAATAAACGTAGAGTTTGCATAAGGATTGTAAGTGCCGGTTGTCTGATTATCCACATACCAGCGAATATCCACCACAATATATTCCCAACCGTATTGTTTTAGGTTGGCCGCCATATAATCGGCATTGGCTTTTACTTCCGATTCCACTACCGATGGTCCGAAACAATCCCAGCTATTCCAGCCCATAGGCGGCGTTAATGCCCAGATTTGAAAAGGAAGTTCTTTACCGGTTTGAGCAAAGATATTGAGAGAAAAAAACAAGATTAATGAAATGAAAGCGATTTTTTTCATTGGAAAAAAAATTAAATTTATTATAGACTAAACACCCGACAAAAATAACTAAAGAAATTATTCAATAGGTGTTTAAATTAATCAAATACAGGGACAAAATTACAATCTTATGACTTATTTTATTGATTTTAGATAATAAACAGCACTCACTATATCATTACCACTTACTGATAAATTGATTTTTCCTGCTTATTGCGTATTTTTTACCACCACCATAGCAGACGGAATATACCGACGTTACGGTTTATCGGAATTTACGTTTATGAAGCAGGTTGAAGACGAATTGGAATTATCTCCCTTTGGTTGCTGATCGTTGATTCCGATAATTAGGAATTAGGAAAGTTTCCATATTATAAAATTAGAAGTTAGAAATAGAAATCAGAAAATTTGAAATTAAGAAAATGTTTGATTCACAGAGAATCACAATATAACAATACCAAAACTCAGATATTATTTATTGAATTAAATTCTAATTATTGTTATTTCAATCAAATAAAATATATTTGTATTTCCTAAGGTTTCATTGTGTTTTGTGAGATAAAATGTTATTACCCTTATTCTAATCAGTTTTTTATGGATTTAATAATTTCATACATTGGATTTTCACAAGCGCTTTTTGCATTTGTGCTTATTTTGACTAAGAGACCATTGAAAATTGCACATATAATACTCGGTGTACTTTTGTTGGTTTTTGCATTGATGTTTGGGTTAGACATCCTTCGAAATTATCAAATAATACCTTCACATAGATGGACAGTGTCATTAAGTATCAGAATGCTTTTTGCGCCACTATTTTATTTGTATTCAAAATATATAACTAAAGATTTTAAAAAGTTTAATCCGTTTGATTACTTACATGCATTGCCTTCAATCTCTTTAATCCTAATATCTCTGATTTTAAAGCTCTTGCCTGAAAACAATTCTATTGAAATAGAATTGTTTTATGATAAATACGCATGGCTTAGAATTTTTTACGGTTGGTTATTTTTTGCACTTATAGTATATTATGTAATATCTGCCGTGACTATTGTCATCCGATTTAAAAAACAAATTAAAGACAATTATTCCTTTAGTTCCTATAAGATAAGTCTTGATTGGCTTTTGGTTATGATAATTTTATTCGTTATTTTAATCTTATTGATAATAATTAGTAGTGTGATGTATGAACATGGAACCATGGATAGTCATGTTTATATCTTCAGACATGTATTAGAACTCTTCCATGTTTATGTATTAAGCATTTGGGGTTTTCATCAAAAACAATTAATATCCGGTTTTGTATCTGTAACGAATAGTGATGCAGGTGTTCAAGAGACTTCAACTGGTAAATATGTAAAATCGGGATTAAAGAGCGAAGATGCAAAGAGCTACATCCAAACGCTTGTTAAATATATGGATGAGTCAGAAATATGGAAAGATACTGAATTGACTATAGCAAAATTAGCAGCTCAAACCTCAATTTCGAAACATCAGTTATCTGAAGTGCTGAATGAATATCTCGGTAAAAGTTTTTATGTTTTTGTAAACGAATATAGAGTTGAATATGCAAAGAAATTGTTGACAATGAAAGAATACAACAATTGGTCAATTCTGGCTATCGCATACGAGTGTGGATTCAATTCAAAAACCGCATTTAATATCTTTTTTAAGAAGTACACCCAACTTACTCCAAGCGAATTTAAGAGAACTCTAGCAGAATGACCTTATTTTTTTTACTCACAGACCTTAATTTTTAGGTTTGATTTTATTTGTAATTATCTGGAATTCAGATTCCCGGCAAAAGCGAACACACCTGCCAATTTATACAAACATATTTTTTTATTGGGAAAATAAATCGAAACAATTTTCATAGTTCGTAAAAATACTTTTGCGTATCAATAAAAGGAACTCAATCAAACCTTTTATGGATATAGTATTAATACTTTGAAAATTAAAATTTATTACCATGAAAAAAACTTATTCTCTATTTCCTAATGATAGCTAATCTGCTATTTTTTATTCTCAATAAAATTGTAAAAATTTATTTTAAAACTAAAGTCTAATTTCAGAAATAATATTATGAAAACAAAAAACTTACTTCTATTATGTGCTATAACAATTTTTTCATTCTCAAATGAATTAAATGCGCAAACATCGAACAATAAAAACAACGAACCATCTGATTCAACTTCCACAAATAAAAAAGAGGTAAAAAACAGAAATGTAATGCTCAACGCAGAGAGCAATATTGGTCCCCGCAATGTAAACATTGGCTTACCCTTTACAGGAGATGTTATTATCTTAGAAAACGATATTCCTGTTGTATATTATTTTTATCCAACTCTCCCAACTACTGCATGGCGTATGGATAATAGTTTATCAAAAATGGGATTAATGACATTTGCAGAAGGTGCAATTACTACCGGAAAAGTAGGTTATGCAGTCCAAAGTTCAGACAGAGATGCCAGCTCAACATTAAAAGGATATGGCTCGGTGTATATCAATTCATTTGGAGCAACAAAATATGACCTTACATTAACCGGTCCAATCGGTAAAAAGGGCTGGGGGTATATGGCAGATTTTTATCAAAACTTCGACAGGGCAAACGGTATAAATTACAAATTTACTCCCTGGTCTGATAAAACAACAATGATTAAAGCCGCCATTCAGAAGAAATACAGCAAAGGTAATGTGCGCTTACTTTATAAATATGTTGACAGCAAAACTATTCTTACAAATTATAGTCCTTTGACTTATAACGGTGATGGTAAAACTGCACCATTGTCAAATTTTAATCTTGGTACTGATTCCTATATACTTGAGAGTGGAATGATACCATACTATGACTATAATACAGGTACAGCTCAATATGCCGATTTGGATGATGACAAATTTTCCAGAAGCAAATCACACAACTTATACTTAACAGGTGAACATAATTTTAAAAATGGATGGAAACTGACTTATTCGTCCATGTATCAGGATATGAATTCACCAATGACAATAACATTCCCATTGAGTATTGGAGTTTATGATCCGGATCAGGCAACTGCTAAAAACTGGAGTTTTAAGTATGCCGGCACTTCTAATGTCTATGCCGGATCTGCACAAATGGTAGCGTCTCAGGTGGTTACTGATTCAAAACACAAAACCTTATCCAGTAGAGCTGAAATGACTAAAAAAATTGGCAATCACGATTTAAGAATCGGATTGAATCAACAATACAACAAGCGTAAGTTTAATACAAATGCGGGATTGTACTTCCAGTCAGTTGAAGCCAATCCAAAACTAATAGATATGTATGCATTTGTTCCTGCTTATAATATGTCTTTCAAATCTACGAATGACCATGGTTTGATGCCTTCTTCGGCAGGTGGTTACGGTAGCAGCACAGATGAAACATACAGTAAGTTGGCTTTATATTTAAGCGATGATATTCAATTGAGCAAAAGGTTTGATCTTGGATTTGGAGTTCGTATCGAAAATCAAAATATCCATGATAATGCGGATCCTTATATTAATGATTTCATAAAAGATCGTCCTTTAATTAGCATAGATTTCTCAAATCGCTGGAATAAAGTAGGAGCATTGAACTTTGTATATAAGATAACTAAAGAATTTGGTTTGGTAGGAGATGGTACATATAACTCATGGTGGGAACGCTATATGGATTATGGATTCAGAGATGCAACAGGTAACCCAATGGCAGATCCGTCAACACCGGGTGCTAAACCAATGCAAACTGTTGGTAAAGAATTTCAGACAAATGTATTGAATGTGGGTGGCGGTATATTCTTCAACTTAGGTACTAAATTGCAGATGGTTTCTAAACTAACCTATATTTCAAAAGATAATATCAGAGCGAGTCAATCTGTTACAAACCCCGCAAATTCGTCACAAAGAACAACTTTTGATCCGATTATTTATGATTTAAGTACACTTGGTTGGACAACTGATATCATGGCAAATCCGTTTAAAAACTTTTCGATTCATTACCTGTTGACTTTGCAAGCTCCAAAATACCAAAACTATTCCTATTCAGCTTATGGAACAACGTACGATTATAACAATAAATTTATTCCGGAACTTTCAGGAGTGTTAATGGAAATTGATCCAAGTTATTCATTCGATAACGGTATTCGTTTATGGGCAAGTCTGCGCTATTTCGGTAAACAATATGGAAACCCAACAAATGTATTTACGTATAACGGTTGGTGGGAAAACTTCGGAGGAGTCGATTATCGCCTGAGTCGTAATATAAATCTGAAGTTTCAGGTAACTAACTTCTTAAATCAACAAGGAGTAAAGGGTAAAGTACAAGGAGCTGACCAGATTACAGATGTGAACCCGTATGTAGGACGAACTATTGTAGCCGGTGGTATCCGTCCAAGAACATTTGAATTAACTTGTCAATACAAATTCTAAACAATAAATTTCAATCAATAAATTCTCTCATTCAAATCTGATGGCACAATTAATTGGTGCTGTCAGATCTGATAAAATTAATTTCAAAAAAAAATAAATTATTATGAAAACAATTAAAATGATGTTCGTTGCCATTTTTGTTATTTTGGCAACAATTAGCGGAAAAGCTCAAGACAAAAAAACAGATTACTTTGTTGGTAAATGGGCAACTCACACTATTGGTACCCCTGGTGGTGATAGTCATTCTACAATAGTATTTAAAAGAAATGCCGAAGGAAAACTTACGGGTGCATTAATATCTGGAACAAATGAAAATACTTTTTCGAAAGTAGATGAAAAAGAAAAATCAATTACTGCATATTTCAAAGCTAATGGCTATGATGTGTACGTTTATCTTGAAAAAGTAGATGAAAATAATTTGTCCGGGTCGATGATGGATATGTTTGATATGACAGCTAAACGTGTAGTTGAAAGTGAAACTCCTGCACCTGCTCCAGCAAAATAATTGAAAATAATCAGGGGGGACTTTTTAGTCTCCCCTAACTATACTTTAATCAGATTTTTATCGACATAAAAAAATCTTTCATAGTGCACTTACAGATTCAAAGTTGAGACTACTCAACCATATTTACCCCATTTTTTTTAACTCAACAACTAAATTGTATTCGATTTTTTTAAGTTGAGTAGAATGTATTTATTAAAAACGGCTCCCAAAAATTTATGGGATTGCATTTTTACATACATGTTGACCTATCATATTTTACCAATTCAAAGTAACCTTGATTGATAATATTATAAATCAAAATCATGAAAATCACCAGTATAAAAAATATATTTATTATTTCAGCTATCTTTTTTGTGTTGCCAATTAGCGCACAGCTAAAAGTTGCTACCACTAATTTCTGCAATCCACTGAACCTGAGCTACAGGTTTCAACCCGATTTACCCTCCCGCAGGGAAGCAGCTGATCCATCCCTGATTTTATACAAAGGAAAATACTATTTATTTGCATCCAAATCCGGTGGATATTGGGTGTCTGATAATCTATTAAATTGGACTTTTATAACCACAACCGACCTTCCTCTCGAAGATTATGCACCTACAGCATTAGTAATGAATGATGCCGTGTATTTTATGGCACTTGACCGTCGAATTTATAAATCGGCCGACCCAATGAGTGGGCGCTGGCAAATAGCAAAAGATTCATTGGATATATATGCAGGTGATCCATGTCTTTTTCAAGACGATGATGAACGACTGTATCTGTATCATGGATTGACAAATTCAAAACCTATCCGTGGAATTGAATTAGATAAAAAAACATTTAATCCTATTGGAGAAGAAAAGAATCTGCTGAATACCAATCCGAAACTATATGGCTGGGAACGAACCGGCAACTACAATACCGAAATAAAAAGACCTTTTCTGGAAGGGGCATGGATGACTAAGCATGAAGGAAAGTACTATTTACAATATGCCTCACCCGGAACGCAATATAAAAGTTATAGTGATGGATTGTATATTGGAGAGTCGCCGCTGGGTCCTTTTAAAATCGCTGATAATAATCCTTTTTCCTACAAACCTGAAGGGTTTATTTGCTCAGCAGGACATAGCAGCACTTTTCAGGATAAATATGGCAATTACTGGCATGCGGTTACCATGTTAGTAGGCTTAAAACATCGCTTCGAAAGAAGGATAGGATTGTTTCCTGCATTTTTTGACAAAGACAAAGGTTTTTATACTTATACAGGCTTTGGAGACTTTCCACATAAAGTACCCAATAAAAAAATGAGTGGACCTGAGGATTATCAGCCAGCCGGCATGTTGCTTTCGTACAATAAACCAATTGAAGTTTCATCTGCGTTGGATGGGCATCCCGGAGAATATGCAAACAATGAGAATATACAAAATTATTGGAGCGCGAAAACGGGTGATAAGGGCGAATGGGTAATGATTAATTTACAGGACAAATGTAAAGTGAGCAGCGTTCAAATTAACTTTTACGACGAAGCAACCAATATTCTGGGTCGCTCTCAAACTATTTATCATCAGTATTTACTGGAATATTCCAATGATAAAATAAACTGGAAAACACTTTCTGACAAAACACAGAACAAAACCGATGTTCCTCATGATTATGTAGAGTTGGAAGCCCCTGTATCAGCCCGATATATCCGTCTGACTAATTATCATGTTCCGGATGGTAAGTTTGCTATTTCAGGTTTACGCGTTTTTGGTATGGGGAATATCAAGAAACCTGCCTCTGTTACAACTTTTACAGCTGTACGCGATACTGCCGATGCCCGCAACGTAACACTTAGCTGGCCTAAAGCAGGGAACGTAACCGGTTATAATATCCGTTATGGAACAGCACCCGATAAGTTGTATCAGAATTATCAGACATTGGACACGAACTCTTTGACCATACACAGCTTGAGTGCTTTACAAACGTATTATTTTACTATCGACGCATTTAATCAATCAGGAATAACGAAAGGAAAAGTTATTGTAAAAAGTCCCACAATTATAAATTAGCATAAAAACATACTAAAAACATATTTATATGAAACGAATAATTTTAATAACATTTATTTTAAGCAGTTTTTTAGCAACTTCTGCGCAGCGTAAATCAAAGACGATTAATGAGTACTGGCGTTTTGAACGAAGCAACATAAACGCAGCTCAGGATACTACTTTTAATGACAAAAACTGGGAGGTTGTAAATTTACCGCATACCTGGAATGCTGTAGATGGTATGAAACCCAATTATTATATGGGAATCGGTTGGTATCGTAAAAAGTTAATATCTACTATTCATACCGATAAAAAGTATTGTTTGTATTTTGAAGGAGCCTTACAAGATGTATATGTATATGTAAACGGCAAGGAAGTTGGCAGACATCAGGGTGGTTATTCGGCTTTCAGGTTCGATATTACCGCACTTTTAAAAAAAGGAAAAAATGCAGTGAATTATATTGCTGTGAGAGTTGACAACACACTAAATTCTTCAATAGCTCCCGTAGCATTTAGTGCCGATTTCAATTTTTGGGGTGGAATTTATCGCGATGTTTATCTCGAAGAATTCAATCAGGTGCATTTTCGTACCGACAACTACGGGTCAAAAGGCATATTTGTTGAAACCCCTGAAGTGAGCAATGAGGTTGCCAGTATAAAGATTCGTGGCGAAATAAAAAACGAAGGAACAAAGACATTATCGGTAAAAGTAAAAAATACAATTGTTGATGCAGATGGTAAAACAGTAAAAGAAGTTATTTCTAAGATAAAAGCTGAACCAGGGAAAGATATTTCCTTCACAGCTTTGTCGGGCAAAATTAATGCACCTCAATTGTGGTCGCCTGACTCACCTTACCTTTACAGAGTGAAAACGCAGCTATTAGATGATAAAACAGGTGCCGTGCTTGATGCTGTTGACAATCCGTTAGGATTCAGATGGTATAGTGTTGATACAAAGAATGGATTTGTTCTCAATGGTAAACCGTTGAAATTAATCGGAGCTTGCCGCCATCAGGATTACGAAGGACTGGGTAATGCAGTGACTAATGACCTGAACCGGTATGATATTGAGCTAATTAAGAATATGGGGGCTAATTTCATCCGAATATCTCACTATCCTCAGGATCCTACTGTACTTGAAGCTTGCGATAAACTAGGACTTTTAGTATGGGAAGAAATTCCAATTGTAAATGCAATTTCTCCAACCGAAGAGTTTTTTCAAAATTGCCGGATTAACCTGAAAGAAATGATCATGCAACATTACAATCATCCTGCTGTGGCGATTTGGGCATACTCCAATGAAGTATTGATTAGCGGATATTCCGATTCGTTGGGTATTTTGCATAAGGAACTGGAAAAAATCTGCCGTACGGAAGATCCAAACCGGCTCACGTCAATGGCTTTTCATGCAAGTCCTGCGTATAATAGAAATGGACTGGGTGATTTACCCAGCATTGCCGCATGGAATCTTTATAATGGTTGGTATTATGGAAAAACAAGTGATTTTGGTAAATTCCTGGATAAGGAAAATGACAAATATCCGAACCGTCCTTTGATTATTAGTGAATATGGATGTGGCTCTGACGCACGTTTGCATAGTCTAAATCCCGAAGCGTATGATTTTAGTATGGAATACCAGCAGATATTCCATGCATCGTATCTCAAACAAATTATGGAAAGACCGTATGTAATCGGTTCATCCATTTGGAACTTTATTGACTTTGGTGTGTCAAAACGCTCAGAATCGATGCCTGGAATCAATAATAAAGGTATTGTTCGTTATAACCGTCAACCTAAAGATATTTATTATTTTTATCAGGCAGCTCTGACAAAGAAACCGGTACTTTACATTGCTTCGCGCGATTGGGTGAATCGTATTGGTACAGCGGCTTCGGTAACCGATAAATTTGCAAAGCAACAGGTTAAAGTATTCTCTAATTTGCCCGAAGTGGAATTATTTGTAAATGGGAAATCGCTAGGCAAGCAAAAAGTTGTTGATTATACTGCCGTTTTTGATGTGCCTTTCGAAAATGGTCAAAATCTTATTGAGTTAATATCTGGAAATCAGAAAGATGTTCTGATTGTAAATTTTGAAGTTCAACCCTACGACTTGCGAACAAGTAAAGATAAAAAACTTGTTATAGCTGTAAATGCAGGTTCAAAAGCTTACTTTTCAGACCCGGACAATCGTGTGATTTATCAGCCTGATCAGAATTATCGTGAGGGTAGTTGGGGTCATGTTGGGGTTGATTTAAATAGTCCGACAAGAAGCGATGTAAATTCAACTGCCAGTATCAACGCTACAATTATAGATCCTCTCTACCAAACATCTCGATTAGGGATGAAGGCATTTAAATTTGATGTGCCGGATGGTCGTTACGAAATTGATTTACATTTTTGTGAAACACAGGAAACTGCTCCGAACAGAAGAGTTTTTAATGTAAGCATAGGTAACGAGGAAGTGCTTTCGGCTTTTGATTTATATGCGCAGTATAGCGAACGTACCGCCATTATCAAAACTTACACCATTGAGGTAAATGATGGAAAAGGAATTAAAATTGGGTTTACACCAATAGTTGGAGAACCTATCATTAGTGGCATTAAAATAACAAGACTCTGATCACTATTTTAAAAATTATTATTTCTAATAAAATGAAAAACAAACAATTATTCTTCGCACACCTCATTTTTTTCTTGCTTTTTTGCAATGCTTTTACTCATGGCCAGAATAGTAATGACAAACAAATGAATACTTTCATCACTGGGTTGATGAAGAAAATGACCCTCAATGAGAAACTAGGACAATTAAATCTTATTACTCCTGTTTCCAGAACCGGTCCATTTGCAACTAAAGATCCATATAATAAACTTAAAGATGGTTCTGCAGGAAATGTATACGCAATTTTAGGATCACCAAAATCAATGCATCCCAAAGTTGCTCTGGCAGATAGTACCCGATTAAAAATTCCGTTTTTAAATGGATTGGATATTATTCACGGATACAAAACAATTTTTCCAATTCCCTTAGGACTATCTTGCTCTTGGGATACAACACTAATTGAAAAAACAGCTCGTGTAGCTGCCGTTGAAGCTACTGCTGCCGGTTATAACTGGACATTCTCCCCTATGGTGGATATTACCCGGGATCCACGCTGGGGTCGTGTAATGGAAGGCTCTGGTGAAGATCCGTATCTGGGCAGTTTAGTTGCCCGTGCTATGGTGAAAGGTTATCAGGGGAAAAAATTGAGCGACGAAACCTCGCTTATGGCATGTGTAAAGCATTTTGGAATGTATGGAGCTGCTGAAGCCGGTCGGGATTATAATACAACCGATATGAGTCGGCTAACTATGTACCAGTATTATCTCCCTCCTTACAAGGCGGCGGTTGAGGCAGGTGCAGGCAGTATTATGACTTCGTTTAACGATGTTGAAAGTATCCCTGCAACAGGAAACAAATGGCTTTTAACCGACTTGCTTCGTAATGAATGGGGTTTTAAAGGATTTGTAGTAACAGACTTCAATGCCATTCAGGAAATGATTGCGCATGGAGTAGCCGAAAATTATATGCACGCAGCCGAACTGGCTATAAATGCAGGGGTAGATATGGATATGGCAAGTGAAAGTATTTTAGCGTCGGTTTCCACCTTATTGAAGGAAAAAAGAATAACTATGGCTCAAATCGATGCAGCTTGCCGTAGGGTATTGGAAGCAAAATACAAACTGGGTCTGTTTGAAAATCCATACCGTAACTTTAGCGTTGAAAAAGCGAAGAATGCTTTTTCAACCAAAGAAAATATTCAGGTTGCAAAGGAAGCGGCTCTTAAATCGATTGTCCTTCTGAAAAATGAAAATAACATTTTACCACTCAAGAAAAACAGTAAAATTGCGCTGATTGGTCCTTGGGCTGACAGCAATTATGAAATGTCAAGTATGTGGGCTTTTGCCGGCCAAACGGATAGTGTAGTTACGTTTTTTAAGGGTATGCTAAAACAGAACCCAAATGTAATTTACAGTGCCGGTAGTTTGACTACAGATAATGCAGTTTTCAATTTGAAAACACGTAGCTATTATAATGAAAAAGAACAACAACAAATGGTTGCAGAAGCTCTTGAAGTCGCGAAAAATTCAGATATAATTGTAGCTGCTTTGGGTGAATCAAAAACGATGTCGGGTGAAGCAAAAAGTCTTACAGACATTTCAATACCGGAATGTCAGAGAAAGCTTCTGAAAGCCTTGAAAGCTACTGGGAAACCCGTTGTATTAGTACTGGTAAATGGTCGTCCGTTAACTGTGGAGAATGATTTGCCTTATGCTGATGCAGTGCTCGAAACATGGCGTTTGGGAAACGAAGCAGGCAATGCATTAGCCGATGTGTTGTTCGGAAATTACAATCCTTCAGGAAAACTGACTATGACGTTTCCACGTTCGGTAGGGCAAATTCCGATTTATTACAACCATAAAAATACCGGACGACCTTATACCGAGGGTAAAAAAGAAAATTTTGTATCCAATTATCTGGATATGAAAAACACACCTTTATATCCTTTCGGATATGGATTGAGTTATACAACATTTACTTATGACAAGATATTAATGAGTGATACATTGCTTACGGGCAACAATAAAACCCTTAAAGCTACTATCAAAATTACAAATAGTGGTAAATATGCCGGGGAGGAAACAGTTCAGTTGTACTTGAATGATCCTGTTGCTTCTGTTACACGTCCAGTGAAAGAACTAAAAAAGTTTCAAAAAGTATTTCTGCAGCCGGGAGAATCGAAGGATCTGACATTCATACTCTCTCCGGAAGATTTGAAATTTTATAATAGCCAATTGAAATGGGATTGGGAATCAGGGAAATTTAATATCTATATCGGTACAAATTCTGCAGAAGCGAAGCAAGCAAGTTTTGTTTGGCGGAAATAGTTTTTTCTGGTTAATCTTAAAATCGACGTAATTTTTATAACCCATGAAAAGATTTTTTACGATCAGTATTTATACTGTTGCTATATTGTGTTTTAGCATTTTTCAGGTGAGCGGAATAAATTCCGTTACTGAAAAAAAAGCTATCCCGGTTTCCCTAAAATGCGATTATTTAATTAACCCGATAGGAATTGGAAACCAACAACCAAACCTTTCGTGGCAAACGATTACCCCTGAAAGGAACTGGCTCCAATCCGCTTATCAGATAATTGTGGCTACAAGTCCGGAACTGCTCACTGACGGGAAATGCGATGTTTGGAACAGTGAAAAGGTAAAAACCGGACAATCGGTTTGTGTTCCGTTTAAGGGAAATAGTCTGAAATCTCAAAAGCGTTACTATTGGAAAGTCAGAGTTTGGGATAACAACGATCAGCTTTCGTCGTGGTCAGAACCGGCTTTCTGGGAAATGGGGCTGTTGAAAAATTCTGAATGGAGTGCAAAATGGATTTCCTATAATCCCGAAGAAACTAAAACAGACCGGAATAATATCCGTTGGATTTGGTTAACCGATCAGGATGCTACAGATGTTCCATCCAAAACGAAGGCTTGGTTCCGCTTAAAATTAAATTTAAATGAACTGCCCGCTAAAGCCGGTCTGCATACTGTAGCGAGAGGTGATTACCAATTGTTTGTAAATGGGAAATTCGTAGTGTCTAAAACCAAGGCCTGGCAAACATTTGAACCGCAAGAGATTATAGGATATTTGAAGTTGGGGGAGAATACAATTGATGTTCGTGTTTCGGCAGTCCGAACGGCATCATTCTCACAAAGTACAGGAAAATCCATGTCCGGAAATTATGCTGCTTTTGCCGCTTTGCTAAAAGTTGAGGACAAAGATGGAAAGGTTAGTAAATTCCCAACTTCGGGGGAGAAATGGTCAGCCAGAAATGATAAAGAAACCGATTGGAAACCGGCAAAGGTAGCAGGTGAATTAGCAGATCCTAAATTTGGATTAGATCCGGGGCCACTGACAGAACCGGCAATTATGATTCGAAAAGAATTTAAACTGAGTAAGTCCGTATCATCAGCCCGTTTATATGCTTCAGCATTGGGTAGTTACCGAATGTTTGTTAATGGATCCCGGATTGGAAACAATGTGTTGACACCGGAATTTACCAATTATAATTCACGAATAACGTATCAGACCTACGATGTAACTGAATTATTGAAAAAAGGTGGAAATGCGATTGCTTCATTTTTGGGTGATGGTTGGTATGGCAGTCCGTTTGGCTGGAATGGCGAATACGATTTGTATGATTCGACTTCCAATAAGCTTTTTGCTGAAATCCATATTAATTATTCGGATGGAACAACCGAAAAAATTGTGACAGATGATACCTGGAAAGCGCACAGCTCTCCTATTTTGTTCTCCGAAATGTATGCCGGCGAATTTTACGATGCCCGGTTGGAACAAAAAAGTTGGAGTAAAGCGGGATATAATGATAGAAACTGGGGATCGGTAAGTGTTACGGAGGGTTATACGAAAATTCTTTCTGCTCAGAATAACAACACGGTGAAAATAGTAAAAACAGTTTTGCCAATCTCAATTAACAAGGCCGGTGCAAAAAGGTGGATAATTGATATGGGACAGAATTTAGTTGGCTGGGCAAAGCTAAAAGTAAAAGGACAAGCAGGTACTGTAGTCAGCATGCGATTTGCAGAAAAGCTTGTAAACAAAGACAGTATTTATGTTGAAAACCTGCGTAACGCAACTGCTACTGACAGTTACGTATTAAAAGGTAAAGGAGAAGAAGTTTACACACCTTATTTCACTTTTCACGGCTTTAGATATATCGAAGTTGACGGTTATCCCGGAGAGTTGACGGCTGAGAGTATTACTGCCGAAGTAATAAGTTCTGTTGACGAAATAACCGGTACAGTACAAACTTCCAGTGCGTTAATAAATAGCATGTATTCGCTCGGTATTTGGGGGCAGCGCAGTAACTTTATCAGTGTACCGACTGATTGTCCACAACGTGATGAAAGAATGGGTTATACTGGAGATGGTCAGGTTTTCTGGCGGACAGGAACGTACAATTTTGATATTGCCGCATTCACACATAAATGGATGAATGATATTAAAGATGAGCAAACCACTGAAGGCGGATTTACAAATACAGCTCCGGCTGTGCCTAAAAATAACCGAAAAAGCGGGTCGCCGGGTTGGGAAGATGCCGGAGTCATTGTGCCATGGAGTTCCTGGATGCAGTATGGCGATAAAAGCATAATTGAAGAAAACTGGTCATCTATGGTTCGTTATATGGATTATGTAGCGGCTAAAAGCGCTAACTATATTCGCCTCGGCGGGTATCTCGGAGACTGGTTGGCACCGGATGCGACAACTAAAAACGAACTCATTAGCACCGGCCTTTGGGGAATGACTGCGAATATGATGAGCCAAATGGCTGCTGCAATTGGTAAAAATGAAGATGCTGAAAAGTATCTGGAGTTGCGGGAAAAAATTAAAGCAGCGTTTCAGAAAGCCTATATTGGCGCTGATGGCAAAGTAGGTTCGGGAAGTCAGACTTCGTATGTGATAGCTTTACATACCGGAATGGTGCCCGATACTTTGAAAAAGACAGTTACAGAAAAACTTGTAAAAGCAATTGAGTCACAAAACTGGCATCTTTCTACCGGATTTTTAGGCACACCTTATTTGCTCTTCGCTTTATCTGAAAATGGACGAGCCGATGTGGCATACCGCTTATTGCTAAACGAAACCTATCCTTCGTGGGGTTATATGGTGAAAAATGGAGCGACTACCTGGTGGGAACGTTGGAATAGCGATAAAAGTGACCCTACCATGAATTCATTTAACCATTATGCATTTGGTTCGGTTGTGGAGTGGGTGTACCGATCCATGGCAGGTATCAACGCTACACCAGAGGCTTCAGGATTTAAGAAAATAATTATACGCCCGACTTTCGATGAATCGGGTAAAATAAAAGAGTCTAAATGCAGCTATTTATCCATGTATGGTGAAATTTCAACCGAATGGTTAATGGTGTCGGATAAAAAAGTGAAGTTGAAAATTGTTGTTCCGGCCAATACCACTGCAAGTGTTCAGTTGCCGGCAAATGCACAGTTAACAGATGAAAATGTTTCAGGTTCAAAAACAGGAAACACTGCCGAAATTGGCTCAGGAGCTTATGAATTCACTGTGTTGTTGCAAAATTAGTATGCGTAACTTATTTGTTATTTGCAGTTTACTGTTGAGCTTCAGCCTCAAGGGACAAACCACCCCAAAAATTGTAAACAAGATGGGAATGAATCAAAAATCTGAAAGAGTGATGCCGGCGATTCAGCAATTTCAACTTCGCCCGGTTATTGGCAATGAGAAAAATGCCCGGAAAACCCTGAAATTAGTCAAAGAAGCCGGTTACGAAGGTATTGAACTAAATGGTTTCATGATAAGAAAGATGCCGTTGATAGTTCCAATGATCACATGGCTTGCCGGCATGCCCATTGGAACCAGCGGACGGCTTGACTGGAAAAAACTCATTAGTGAGTCTGGCTTGAAAGTGGTAAGTGTACATGAAGATTTGGGTACAATCTTAAAGAATCCTCAAAAAATAATTGAAGAAGCTAAAGCTTTCAAAACGGAATATATTGTTGTTACAGGCATGTTCCGATACGATTATTCAACTTTTTTATCGGTATGTGAACTGGCCGATCAGTTGAATCTGGCCGGAAAATTATTGAAAGATGGCGGTATTCATTTTTTGTACCACAATCATAATACAGAGTTCCGAAGGGTAAAAAACGGGAAGACAGCCTATCAGGTGCTGATTGAAAGGACAAATCCTGAATATGTCAACTTTGAATTTGATGCCTATTGGGCGACTGATGCCGGTTGCGATGCCATAGAAGTTATGAAAATGCTGGGTTCCAGAATGAAACTTATGCATATCAACGACCGTGGAAACAGAGAAAAAGGAAAAAAGGGTTCGATTATTAAATCGGATGACATGGAATTGGGTTACGGCAACATGAATCTGGCCGCACTGGTTGAGACAGCTAAAGCAAATGGAGTAAAGGCAATAATTCTTGAAACACACAGAAACTGGATTGACAACTCACCGGTAAAGTCATTTCAGTTGAGTGCTGAGTTTTTGAAAATACATATATAAACATTTTAAAAATAATACATCATGAAAATAAATTCACAATTGAGATTTTTGAAGAGAAAAATTCTGAGATTAAGCCTGCTTTCATGTGCAGTTATGTTTGTGTCAACAAATATGATAGCTCAGGGTAGCACAACACGTATTCACAAATTGTTCGACGAAGGTTGGTCATTCAAAAAAGACAATGTGGCGACGGGGCCTGAAAAGGCAGTGTTTGATGCTTCTGACTGGCAAAAAATAGATCTTCCGCACGACTGGAGTATTGAAGATTTACCAAATCAAACTCCCGGAAGCATTCAGGGACCATTTTCAAAAGATGCTGTTAGCGGGCACCACACCGGTTATACGGTTGGCGGCACTGGCTGGTATCGAAAAACGTTTAAGTTAGATAAAAGCGATCAGGGGAAAATTGTCTATATCCAGTTTGATGGGGTTTATATGAATTCGGATGTGTGGATAAACGGACACCATTTAGGTAACCACCCTAATGGTTACACGCCTTTTTATTACAATCTTACTCCTCATTTATCTCCGGTTGGTCAAGAAAACGTTATTGCCGTTCAGGTTAAAAACGAAGGTGTTAATAGCCGTTGGTATACCGGTTCGGGTATTTATCGTCATGTATGGCTTACTACTGTCAATCCGGTTCATTTGGATATGTGGGGTGTACACATCACTACTCCAAAAGTAAGCTCTTCGATTGCTGAAGTCTTATCGACCTCCACTGTTCTGAATACTGGTAAAACAAATATGCAAATTACATTGAAAACTAATTTGATAGATGCAAAAGGCAAAATTGCAGGTACAACCAAAAAAGAGATACTGGTTCCTGCCAATAGTAAAGCTGTTGTAGAACAGAAAATAGATATTATTAATCCAAAACTTTGGTCTCCCGAAAATCCACAATTATACAAATCGCAAACAACTGTTTTAATAAACGGGAAGTCGGTTGATAACCTGACTACAACTTTTGGAGTTCGCGATATAAAAATCGATGCTCAACAAGGACTTTTAGTAAATGGTAAGAGAGTAATTCTTAAAGGAGGTTGTATCCATCACGACTATGGTCCATTAGGTTCAGCGGCAATTGATCGTGCCGAAGAACGTAAAATTGAAGTGCTAAAAACGAATGGTTATAATGCTATTCGCTGTAGTCACAATCCACCGTCACAAATTTTTCTGGATATTTGCGACCGCTTGGGAATGTTGGTGATTGATGAAGCATTTGATATGTGGAACAAATCAAAAATTTCGGATGACTATCATTTGTATTTCAAGGACTGGTGGAATAAAGACCTGACAAATATGATTTTACGGGATAGAAATCATCCGTCAATCATTCTTTGGAGTGTTGGAAATGAAGTGCCTGATCGTGCAGATTCAATTGGTTATGTTACCCGTAGAATGCTGGTGAAACGTGTGCATGAGTTGGATCCCACCCGAAAGGTGACAGAAGCAATTTGCCGCACTCCACAGTGGGATAAGAAAACACCTCAAATGTTTCAGGATTTGGATGTTGCCGGATATAATTACCAGTTAGAAAGGTATGAGCCTGATCATGCAAAATTTCCCAATCGCGTTATTGTTGGGACAGAAACTTTCCCTGAATTAGCTTTGGAGAACTGGGAAATGGCTAAGGCTAATTCCTATGTTTTAGGTAGTTTTGTTTGGACTGCAATTGATTATATTGGTGAGGTTGGTTGTGGTATTTATGGATTTACATCAAAAAAGGGTGAAATGATAAATGTCGAATATCCGACTTTTACTGCCAAATGTGGCGATTTCGATATCATTGGCAACAAAAATCCGGCTTCTTTCTACAGAGATGTTGTATGGGAAAGAAGCAAAATAGAAATGCTCGTTAAGACTCCAATTCCGGAAAATATGTTTTTGTTTAAAACTCGCTGGGGTTGGGCGGATGAGCAAAAAAGCTGGACATGGCCAGGAAAAGAAGGGCAGAAAATGAACGTAGTGGTTTATACCCGTTGTCAAACAGTAAAACTGGAATTAAATGGGAAAGTGATTGGAGAGCAGAAATTTCCTGACAAATCAATCACGGTAACCTTTGACTTAGCGTATCAACCCGGGACTTTGGTTGCAAAAGGATATATAGATGAGAAAGAAGTGACTTCAACTGTTTTAAAAACAACCGGTCAGCCCGCTGCTATTCGTATGAAACCGGATAGAGCGAAAATAAACGCCAACCGCAATGATTTAGCCTAT
Source organism: uncultured Paludibacter sp. (assembly GCA_964396705.1). Taxonomy (GTDB): domain Bacteria; phylum Bacteroidota; class Bacteroidia; order Bacteroidales; family Paludibacteraceae; genus Paludibacter. The sequence continues at coordinate 655 of CAYNHC010000007.1, read as the reverse complement.
GTGTCAGTTGAGATTGTGGATTCAGAAGGAAATGTTGTACCTAATGTTGATGACATTGAAGTTAACTACGATATCTCCGGTGCTGGAGAAATCATTGGTGTAGGCAATGGTAATACTGAAGATTTATCGAGCTTCCAACAACCACGAAAGAAAGTGTTTCATGGTAAAGGGTTGGTAATCATAAGGCCGAAAGGAGGTTTGGGCAAGATTGTACTTAAAGCCAGTGCTAAAGGCTTGACGGAAAGCTTAATAGAACTCGGAACGAAATGATGTGAGTTGATGTGAATAAATACTCTGATTTCAATGGGTCTGCCCAATCATTGTTTTTTATTGTTGTAATTATAGTTTTCTCTTAGGTTAATAGGGTTTTTTAAGGTCGGAAAGAATGTTTGATAATTGTCAGACATTCTTTCTTTTTTAAAACTATAGCGATTAGTGTGTAGCATTTTTTTTGAAATTTGGAAGACAAAAAATATTTTGTACTATTTTGTCGTTTTTAATTTACACTTTCCGGTTATAATTCCATTTGAACTAACGGTTAAATGAATATCACCTTGTTTTTGAGTACTTTTTATTACCTCCATTGCACGACCTTTCCATGTTTTGCGGGTTGTAGAAACATAGCTGTCGGTATCTTGCAGATTTGCGTTGTCGA
>CAYNHC010000006.1:15261-30584 GCA_964396705.1 uncultured Paludibacter sp. | reverse complement strand
ATCATCATGAAAAAACTAATCATTCTCTTTCTGTCACTAACGCTGGCAGGAACAACTTTATGTTTTGTACAGGCACAGCAACTACATTCCTCTGTGAATGCAGCCGGAGGAAACGCAACCGGCACCGGTGGCTCTGCAAGCTACTCAGCAGGTCAACTAGTTTACACTACGGCTACCGGAACAACCGGCTCTGCAGCACAAGGTGTACAACAACCCTTTGAAATAAATGTTGTTTCGGGAATCGACGACATTTATGGTATTGAACTATTTATGGCTTACCCAAATCCGGTAAATACGCATTTGGTGCTAAAAATTGAAAACAATGAACTTTCATTCTTTTCATATCAGTTGTTCGATATCAGCGGTTCAATGATTAAAACGGAGAAAATTAATGTTATTGAAACCTCTATTAACATGGAATCACTTCATCCTGCAACTTATTTTCTACGAATATTCTTTGATAATAAAGAAGTTAAGGTGTTCAAAATTATTAAAAAGTAATTGTCATGAAAAAATTATTTACAGTTATAGTGGTAATATTATTTACCACAACCATTCAGGCTGAGTCTCCCCAAAAAATCAGTTATCAGGCTATTATCCGCAATACCAAAGGCGAACTGGTAAAAAACCAGTCAATAGGTATGAAAATAAGCATTTATTTTTATAATAAGACAATGCCGGTAACAAGTTATGCCGAAACACAAACACCCACTACCAACGAAAACGGACTTGTAAGTATTTTAATTGGGACAGGAACTGTAGTTACAGGCATTTTTGCCGATATCGACTGGGCTGCAAGAGCTTTTTACCTGAAAACCGAAATTGACCCGGGAGGACGTACAAGTTACAGCATTACTTCCGACACACAAATACTGAGTGTGCCATATGCGTTGCACGCAAAAACATCAACAACAGCACAAAGAGCGGAAAGTTTATCCATTAATGGCGCAACCTATACACCCGAATATCTGGTAGATATTGATGGCAACGCCTACAAAACCGTAAAAATAGGCAAGCAGGTATGGATGGCAGAAAATCTGAAGGTTACACGATACCGAAACGGCGAAGTTATTCCCAACGTAAAAGATGGATCAGCATGGTCAGCTTTAACAACCGGAGCATGGTGTGACTATAACAATCTGGCAATAAACGGTAATAAATACGGACATTTGTACAACTGGTATGCAGTAGCCGACCCGCGAAATATTGCCCCCGAAGGTTGGCACGTACCTACCGAAGCAGAATTGACTGAACTGCAAGTCTATCTTATTGCCAACGGTGGAAACTGGGATGGTACAACTACCGAAAATAAAATTGGAAAATCGCTTGCTGCTACTACCAACTGGAATAGTTTTACAACTATTGGTTGTATTGGAAATGATATTTCATCTAATAATTCTTCCGGGTTTTCCGGACTTCCGAGTGGTCTTCGTCATCCCACAGGGGGGGGGTTCTTGAGTATAGGTAATAGTGGTCTCTGGTGGAGTTCTTCAATTAACGCAAACGGAGCAGGAGCATGGTTATGGCATCTGAACGTTTCTGAACAATTTATGACAAAGTCAGACAATGTGAAGATTTTTGGTTTATCAGTGCGTTGTGTGCGGGATTGATTATTTTACTTTGATTATAAACCTGATATTACGATGTTAAGAAAATACACTCGTGTTGGTAGATGAGTTAAATTGATAGCATGTAAAAAACGGCAAAAATCACAGAACCCGAAAAAAATTAAACTATTGGGATTGATAAAATCCACTGCTACCGGACGATTTTATCGCGTGGCATTAAAAAAATATAACACAAAAAATTAAATCATATGAAAAAACTAACCACATTACTGGCATCACTTTGCATAGTGCTCACGCTTCAGGCTGAGTCTCCCCAAAAAATCAGTTATCAGGCTATTATCCGCAATACCAAAGGCGAACTGGTAAAAAACCAGTCAATAGGTATGAAAATAAGCATTTATTTTTATAATAAGACAATGCCGGTAACAAGTTATGCCGAAACACAAACACCCACTACCAACGAAAACGGACTTGTAAGTATTTTAATTGGGACAGGAACTGTAGTTACAGGCATTTTTGCCGATATCGACTGGGCTGCAAGAGCTTTTTACCTGAAAACCGAAATTGACCCGGGAGGACGTACAAGTTACAGCATTACTTCCGACACACAAATACTGAGTGTGCCATACGCATTACATGCAAAAACAACGAGTGAGATACCTGATAATTCAGTAGATTCTATTAAAATAAAAGATGGAAGCATAACATCAGCAGACTTAGCAGAAAACTCGGTAACTATAACCAAATTACCTGCCGGAGCAAAAGAAACATCTTATCTGCGTGGTGATGGAAAATGGATAACACCTGCCTCAGAAAAAATTTCTGATTTCAAAATTCCTTTCTCGTCATTTTTTCCTTTGTCATCTTCTGAACCCTATATTACCAGCCTGGGTAGAAAACTCAATGGCATTGAAGGAACATTATATGCAACAGTTAATTTACCTTCAAGATTTAAAATAACCTTTATAAGATTCAAATTTATTGATGATGATACCAATGATATGACATTTAAACTAATTGCCGGAGGTCAATCCTGGGGAGATCTTATATTATTTGAAGGCGTTTCATCGGGAGCAAGTCATTTAGAAAGGTCAGTTTACGGTGGTGTTGATCACATTGTTGAAAATAATGCGTATTATTATATTTTAAAGGTATCTGGAAATTTTATTAATAAAAAGATGGGGATTATTGATGTTTGGATACAAGGTTATGAGGTACTACCTTAATATTCATAAATTCACTTAAACACTTAATCCATTCGTTTCCAAATATGGCAAAAAAGGAAATTGTCACCAGCAAGACCCCCTAAATTCGAACCTAATATATAAAGATTGAAATTCTGATTAACACAAGAATATATTTCCATGAAAAAACTATTTATATTATTTGCAGCACTTACAATAGTGATCACACTTCAGGCTGAATCGCCACAAAAAATAAGCTATCAGGCAATAATCCGAAATGCCAAAGTGAATAGTTTTTAAAAATCATTCATTTATTAATAATCACAAATAAACAATCATGAAAAAAAGTAACGTGATTTTTGCAATAATATCAGTATTTTCTGTACTTATATTTATAACTTCAAAAACTTTTGCGATTGATTACACAATATCATTTACCGGTTCAGGTGCAGGTTCTACGGTAGATAGTGTCATTGTTCACAATCTTACAAGAAATACCTCCGTTAAAATCCCGGCCGGATATGTTCTCAATTTAAAGGATGTAACAGCCGTAGAACAGATTGAAGCTGATTATGAAATGTTAAGTATCACCCCAAATCCAGTAACCGACAATTCAATATTATCATTTTATGCAAAAAAAAGCAGGCTTAACCCAGATTAATGTTACAGGATTAGATGGTAAAATTCTGACAGGAATTAGTTGTAATCTGCACGAAGGTAAAAATTCATTTCAAATTTCGCTGAGCAATGGTGCTTATTTTCTTCGGGTTTCCGGAAATGGCTTTTCATACACATCAAAGGTTCTCAGTTTTTCAGGTTATAAAAGTAAACCCATGCTATCTTTTATCGGTAATGAAATCAAAACCCATTCAAATGCTCAAAAAAGTAAAAATTCGAATGTTATTTTGATGACTTATTACACAGGGAATCAACTGTTATATAAAGGTTATTCAGGAAATAACACTACCATAGTTACAGATAAACCAACGGAATCAAAAACAACCGATTTTAAATTTATGGATTGTACTGATGCCGATGGCAACCACTATGAAGTGATCCATATTGGAACTCAAACCTGGATGGCTCAAAATCTGAGAACGACAAAATATCGAAATAACGAATCCATTGGTACAACAACGGGTGCAATAAATGACTATGTTACCTCCAAATACCAGTGGGTTTACAATGACAATGAAAGTAATGCCGTTAAATTTGGAAGACTATATACCTGGTATGCCGCCACTGACAGCCGAAACATAGCCCCTGCGGGATGGCACATATCTACCGATGCAGAGTGGAGGACGCTCCAATACTACCTGGTAGATAATGGATATAACTACGATGGCAGTACTACCAGCGGTAATAAAATAGCCAAAGCATTGGCTGCAACCACCGATTGGATTACTGATACCGGACCAGGCTCTATTGGCAATGATTTAACAAAAAATAATAGCTCCGGTTTTTCAGCTCTTCCGGGGAGGCAACCGTTATTTCGATTGCACCTACTACAGTATCGGATCCAACGGACATTGGTGGACTTCTACCGATAACGCATGGGAACGGAACTTATACTATAACGACGATTATCTGAACAACTACAACAACAAGAGAAGCTATGGTTTTTCTGTTCGTTGTGTGAAAGACTAATTAATGCCTGAAGTTTTAATAATTATGAATATTCGTCCGGAAATTTCCTCTTGTCCTCTTCCCCTCATTTCCAACGAGGGGAAAATGGTTATTTGTTTCCAACAAGATTCTTATAAAATCGTACCTTATATTTAAAAATTGAAATTCTGATTAACACAAAAAATTATTCCCATGAAAAAACTAACTATTTTATTTGCAGCACTTACCATAGTGCTCACGCTTCAGGCTGAGTCTCCCCAAAAAATAAGTTATCAGGCAATAATTCGTAATACAAAAGGTGTACTGGTTACAAATACGACTATTGAAATGCAAATCAGCATTTATTTCTACGTTTCAAAAACAACCACAAAAAATGTTTACGTAGAAACCCATACACCTGTAACTAACGAAAACGGACTCGTAAGTATCGAAATTGGAACAGGTAATGTTGTTACCGGTGTTTTTGCCGATATCGATTGGGAAGCAAGGCTTTTCTATCTTAAAACAGAAATTGACCCGGGAGGAAGAACTGGTTACACAATTACTTCAGATACTCAGATATTAAGTGTACCGTATGCATTACATGCTAAAACAGCAACCATTGCCCAAAGTGCCGAAATAGCGACAACGGCTTTGACAGCTACAACTGCACTATCTGCGACCAGTGTAAATATCAGTGGAAGAGATATTGTCCTTGATTATTGCATCGATGCTGACAATAACGTTTATAAAACAGTAAAAATTGGCACACAGGTATGGATGGCTGAAAACCTGAGAACAACTAAATACCGTAACGGTGAGATAATATCAAAAGTAACTGCTAGTGCAACATGGGATGGACTGACTACCGGCGCATGGAGTAATAATTCCAACAAAGATGTTAATGGAATACTCTTTGGGCATCTTTATAACTGGTTTGCTGTAGCCGACAGCAGGAATATTGCACCGGCAGGTTGGCATGTAGCTACTGATGCTGAATGGACTACCCTCGAGAATTACCTGATTGCTAATGGCGGAAACTGGGATGGTACTACAACGGGTGACAAAATAGCCAAATCGATTGCATCTGTTAACTTATGGGAAAGCAGTTCTACAGCAGGAAGTATGGGTAATGAATCCACAATGAATAATTTAACAGGATTCACAGCTTATCCGGGTGGATATCGTTTGTTCAGCGGGACCTCTATAGTTCCCGGGTCAAACTGTCAATGGTGGACATCTACTGAAAGCACTTCTGAATATGCATGGGACAGATACCTGGGCATAGATGCCGGAGGTGGTCTGGGCAGAGGAAGTTATGATAAAAACGGAGGTTTTTATGTGCGTTGTGTGAAAGATTAAAAGACCACTTGTGGTTTGTAGAAAATCAGTTACTTGTAACCTGACTGCCAACAAGCGGCTTGTTACTTGTTCCCTTGTTCTAATATTTTCTAAGTATCAATATTAATTTCTTTAAACAATTAAATATTAAGTCATCATGAAAAAATTATTTACAATCTTAGTGGTATTATTATTTACCGCTACTATTTTTGCTGAATCGCCACAAAAAATGAGTTATCAGGCAGTAATTCGCAATGTGAAAGGCGAACTGGTACAAAACCATACAATTGGTATGAAAATAAGTATTTATTATTACATGACAAAAACAACTACAAAAAATGTTTATGTAGAAACTCAAACACCGACCACTAACGAAAACGGTCTGGCAAGTATCGAAATTGGAACAGGCAATGTTGTATCGGGAGTTTTTGCCGATATCAACTGGTCTTCACATCTACTTTATATTAAAACTGAAATTGATATTTCAGGAGGCACAAAATACCTGATTACCTCCGATACTCAATTGCTAAGTGTACCATATGCATTTCATGCCATAACTGCAACTCATTTAAAATATAAAAGTATTCCGTTGAATATATATGGTGCTTTTTTACCTGATGACAAAGCAACATTTGAGAAAGGTTTTGGAATTAACTCTTGTATTTTATTTGCAGAAAGAGTTACACCAACTTCAAGCTTCTGTATGAATTTCACACTTCCACAGGATTATATTTCAGGTACTCCAATTAAAATTCGGATATTGGTTAGTGCAACAGCTACCGGAGTAGTGGATTTCCGTCCAAATGCAATTTCGATATTGCGTGCGGGTATAGCACCTATATTAGGCATTTATGCAAATAGCGGACTTACGATTGACGTAATAAATATTACAACGAGCAATATTTTACAGGAAGTGTTCGGATATATTACATCTCCTGTTGAAACAAATCCAATTCAGCCAGAAGATGTTATTACTTTTAATTTTTTCAGAGTTGTGAGCGATGCAAATACTGGTGACTTCAAAATTCACGGTATAGAAATAAGATATTAAAAAGATACTTTATTTAACCCCGTCTGAATTTTAAAATGACGGGGTTAATTAAAAATTATTTTTGCTTAATAAACTAAGATTAAGCGAGTTCTTTTTGATGTTTATAAAAACAGACTCCCTATTTGATATACAGCAAATGCGAACAACCATGCAATTCCGGTTGTATAAACCATGGTAAAAATAGCCCAACCCCAGTTGGCTTCCTTTTTAATGGCTGCTATTACGGCTACGCAAGGAAAATATATGAGTATAAAAAGCATAAATCCAAAACTCACAAGTGGTGTAAAAACCACTTGTCCTTTTAATGTACCGGTATGATGTTTCTGTTCCTTTAGTTTTGACTGAAGGGTTTCTGAACTTTCATCAGCCTGCATGTCAGCCTGATACAAAATACCCATTGTACTTACAACAATTTCTTTGGCAGCAAGTCCTGTTATGATACTAACACCCATTTTCCAGTCGAAGCCAAGTGGTTTCATTATCGGTTCAATGGCATGTCCCATACGACCGATATATGATTTTTCCTGACGCTCCGATTCCTTGTCAATCTGGAGTATATTGATTTCCTTTTCTTTTGTTTCAGAATTCAGTTGTGAATTAGCTTCGATAGCTGCTATGCGGGCATCATAATCGGTACTGTAGTCGATTTTCCGGGGGAAATATCCCAAAGCCCATATCAACACAGATGCAACAAGAATTACACTACCCATCTTGCGTAAATACTGTTGACCTTTGAACCACATGTGCGAAGTTGTATTTCGTAACGTAGGAATACGATAAGGCGGTAATTCCATTACAAACGGTACTTCTTTTTTAGCAAATGCTATTCGCTTCATAATCAAAGCTGTTACAACTGCCAACAGTATTCCTATCAAATAAATTGAGAACAATACCAAACCCTGATTCTCAGGAAAAATTGCCGAAATAAGCAACACATAAACCGGCAAACGGGCACTACATGACATAAAAGGCGTGATAATCATGGTAAGTATCCTGTCTTTACGATTATCGAGTGTTCGTGTAGCCATAATAGCCGGCACATTACAGCCAAATCCCATTACTAACGGAATAAAAGATTTACCGTGCAAACCAATTTTATGCATGAGCTTATCCATGATAAATGAAGCTCTTGCCATATATCCGGTATCTTCCATTAACGAAATAAAGAAAAACAGAATGAGAATATTAGGTAAGAAAATAATAACGCCCCCTACTCCACCAACAATACCATCTACAATTAAATCGCGCAAAGGTCCTTCAGGCATAATATTACTTAACCAATTACTCAACGCCCCTACTCCGGCATCAATCCACTCCATGGGATAACTTCCCAACGTAAAAGTAGCCTGAAACATGAACCACATAAAAAACAGAAAAACAGGGAAACCCCAGAATCTATGAGTAAGAATGGCATCAAAATCACGTTTTGCTTTTCGCTTGTCAATTTTGGGTTCTTTGTAAGTTTCTTTCAATGCACCATCAATAAATCCATATTTGGCATCAGTAATTATGGTTTCAGATTTTTCGCCATATTCCTTTTCAAGTTTTGCAATAGCTTGTTCGGCAGCAAGTTTAATTTGTTCAAAACTATCATAGCTACGCAACTGATTCAATGTGGTTTTATCTGTTTCCAATAATTTTACGGCCAAAAATCTCGACGAAACTTTATCCCTGATTTTTGGAGTTTTCCAAATTTCAGTTTGAATGGTACGGATGGCTCTCTCAATCATTTCGCCGTAGTTGATATGAATATGTCTTACACTCGGGTCACGGTCTTCATATACTTCAATTAACTTTTCGAACAATTCATTGACTCCTCTACCATTTTTAGCAACAGTAGGAATCACCGGAATTCCAACCATTTCGCCCAATGCTTTATAATCGAAGACTACCCCTTTATTTTCCAGCTCATCATACATATTCAAAGCAATAACCACTTTGACATTCATATCGATAAGTTGAGTTGTCAGAAAAAGATTTCGTTCAAGATTTGACGCATCAATAACATTTACAATAATGTCGGGTCTTTTTTCCATTATGTGAGTTCGCACATAAAGCTCCTCGGGCGAGTATTCGGTGATTGAATATGTCCCGGGCAAATCGACAATATTAAAAATATAACCCTCTTTTTTCAGCTTGGCTTCTTTAGCATCTACGGTTACACCACCATAATTTCCAACCCGTTCGTGCATACCCGAAGCATGGTTGAAGAGTGTAGTTTTACCGCAGTTTGGATTTCCTACTAAAGCAATATTAATTATATTTCCTTTCTCAATGGCCGAAATTTTCAATCTTTCTTCATCAATTACACCCTGAAAATCAATTCCTGAAAGAGTTTTTGCTTCTTCTTCAGTAATAACTTCAACTAAATCGGCTTCACTTCTTCTCAAAGATACATTGTATCCCATTATTTCATATTCAACAGGATCCTGCAAAGGTGCATTTTTTATTACTTTTACCTTTTTACCTTTAACGAAACCCATTTCTGTAATTCGTTTTCGAAAAGCGCCATGTCCAAGCACTTTGGTTATAATCGCTTCTCCACCTGTGGCAATTTCAGAAAGATATGTAGTTTTTGTAATCATTTTTTATTTTATGAAAAGTGATTCAGGGTACAAATTTAACTTAAATCAGACAGTAACTGATTCTCTAAAACATTGTTTATTAATAAAAGTTTTATAACTACAATTTGTCACCCTTATAAATGAATTTTATAAAACACAAAAATACAAGTTTGTTTTTAAATATTTTATCACTATAAATAATGAAAAACAGGTTCAAAAATCACTTAAAAGTAAATTTATAGTGATAGAATCTGCTGTTCAGTTGAAAAATTTCAATATTGTATTTAATTTTATTTCAAAATCAATATTCATAAAAATGAACAAACAGACTTGAAAAATTCACATATAAGTTCTTTATGACTGACTTTGTAAACTTTTTCAGGTAACAAAATGTCAAATTTGGTGAAAAAAGTTCCATTTACTTAAATAATTGGTTTTAGTTAAATATAATTGAGTACTTTTACTACCCGATTATTACAGTTCTATTACATACTCATTAAATTTATAATGAAATAACGTGAAACTGTATCCTTAAATTATAAATCACAGCATTAATGACCGGTTTTCCTGAAATTTTAAATACACTCGAATCAATTACCTTGGAAGAAATGAATGAAGTGAAACTGCTCGACAGAGTGGATACTAAATTCACATTTCATATCGACAAGCTTAATGAAATTCTTTCCATTGCATCACGAGACTACAAAATATTGACAATAAACAATTTGAGATATGCTCGTTATGAAACTCGTTATTTCGACACACCCGGTTACGAAATGTACACAAAACACCACAATGGCAAATTAAACCGACACAAAGTTCGTTTCAGAAGCTATCTGGACTCTAATTTAGAGTTTTTCGAAGTAAAATTCAAAACAAATAAAGGCCGCACTATAAAATCGCGTGTAAAACGTGAAATAAATGATTACAACATCACCGAAAAGGCAAAAATTTTACTTGAAAAAAAAACCAATTATCATCCTGAAGAATTGCAGGAAGCAGTAAGAATTTTTTACAACAGAATTACACTGGTTAGTAAAAATATGAGCGAACGACTTACCCTCGATTTTGATATGAAATATGAGTTAAATGGTAACGTAAAAGCATTCCCAAATTTGATTATTGCAGAGCTGAAACAGGACAAATCAACAAAATCACCCTTTGCCGTATTAATGAATAATTTGAAAATTGAAGACATTTCGATGAGTAAATATTGTCTTGGTGTGGCTAGTCTGGCCGAAAATGTAAAGAAAAATAATTTTAAATCAAAAATATCCTATGTTGAAAAACTTTGTATCTCAAACCCGCATTAAATTATTAGGGTTAACGTTTCTATTAATGCTTTTTTCACCTATCGAAACGAAAGCATACGCACCTGCCGGACTCTTCGTTGAAGATACTGAAACAGTAGAATCTTTAGATAGTGCTGAAAAGAAAAAAGGTAAAGAAGTTGAAATTAATCAGGACTTTTTCATAAGTCTTGGGTTGGATCTTCTTACAATTTTGCTGATCATAATTTTTGTTTATTATCCAAATTACAAAAAATTAGATACAATTTTTACATTCATTTTATTTAATGTAATTATTTTTCTGCTGACTTATGTGTTGAATACTGTAAAAATATCAATGGGAGCCGCCTTCGGTTTGTTTGCGGTATTTTCGATGTTACGATACCGAACTTCGGGAATCGACATGAAAGACATGACTTACTTGTTTATTTTTATAGCCATGGGACTTCTGAGTGCCATACAAATGGATTTCTACGAAATGGCTATTGTATGCTGTCTCGTTTTTGGCTTTACCATTATTTTCGACACCAAACTTATTCTCAAACGCGAGTTCTCCAAAATTGTACGCTACGAAAAAATAGATATGATATTACCCGAAAAGAGAGCCGAGCTTATAAGTGAATTGAGAACCAGAACAGGCTTAAATATTCATCGCGTATCGATAAACGAGATTGATTTTTTGAAAGACATTGCCATCATCAATGTTTATTATTATGATTAATTGAGCACTTATTTTCTTATTTCTTATTTCTTATTTCTTATTTTCTCAATTTCTTAATTTCTTAATTTCTCTGTTACCATTCTAAAAATGAACAATATATTTAAGACTCTTGCAGCTTTTCTTTTATTAATCATTTCGCAATCGATTTTTTCGCAAGCCGAGAATTTTGGCACATGGACAACCATTGGCATCGAAAAAAAAGTAAATAAGTGGGACTTTGGCGCAGAAACTGAATTAAGAACTGTGTATTATGTTCGGTTGATTGAACGTTGGAGTCTAGGTGTAAGTGCTGATTATAATATCAACAAACCTATTAAAGTGGGAGTTGGTTATGATTTAATGAGTAAACTGGATACAAAATACCTAAACTATCAGATGCGCAACAGGATGAATGTATTTGTATCGGGCAAACTAAAAATTAACGATTTGTCATTCACTTTGCGTGAAAGGGTTCAGGTAACAACGAAAGACGATAGCAAAAGAATTGATGATGGGATAATCGACACCTATAAAGTGAATCCTGAATGGTCATGGCGTAACAGGCTTCAAATGAGCTATAACATCCCGAATTTTAAAATAACACCTTCTATTTCGGTGGAAACATTTTACCAGTTGAATAATCCCGATGGTAATACTTTCGATAATTTAAGGTATATACTTTCGTTCGGTTATAAACACAAAAAACATAATTTATTCGAACTTTACGGAGTTCTCAATACTCAGTTGGATTCGGATGATGCTTTGGGTAAATATATTCTCGGATTGAGTTATAAATATTCATTTTAATAATTGAATTATTTTGCATTTGATTTATTTGTTTTTATAAAATGAAAAATTGTTGTTTTTTATATGCTTTCGCATTCGTTTTAATCATAAATACTGCTTGTGACCCGGAGTCGTTACTAAATGGCAATAATAAAAACACTGTAAAATCAGAATTGGCTACTGACTACGAATGGTCTGATTCGGAAGTTATTTCAATAACGCTTAACAGTAATTCTATTGAAGCAACATCATCAGAAGTTGATATAAACGGAACTACAGCAACCATTACAAAAGAAGGATATTATTCTGTAACAGGTGCATTAAACAACGGACAAATCATTGTTGATGTCGATTCAGGGATTGTAAAAATTGAACTTAACGCTGCAAATCTGAATAGTACTACCGGATCGCCCTTCTATATTAAAAATGCAAATAAAACAATCGTTTTCCTTAAAGAAGGAACTACAAATACGGTAACAGATGCAGCTACATATTCAAACTCCGAAGAACCTAATGCAGCAATTTTTAGTAATGGTTATCTTGCATTTACCGGAACTGGATCACTCAGCGTAAAAGGGAACTATAACGATGGTATTTCGAGTGATGATGAAGTAATAATAAATAGCGGTACAATAAATGTATCGGCAAAAGATGATGCCATCCGAGGAAAAGATTTTCTAAAAGTCAATGGTGGTATTATTACTACAACTTCCACATCGGGTCATGCATTAAAATCTGACAACGAAGATGATAAAGGACTTGGACTCGTACAAATTGAAGGTGGAACTTTAATTCTGTCTTCTACCTCTGCCGATGGTATTCATGCCACCAAAAGAGTTATTATTAACAATGGTGATATAACTATATCAGCGCCACGAAGTCAGGGTTTACATTCCGATTCGTTGGTATTGATAAATGGTGGGAGTACAATTCTAAAAAGTTCTAACGAAGGAATTGAAAGTCCTTATATTACGATGAATGATGGCAATTTAAGTATTGCAGCCTCCGACGATGGATTGAATGCAACTTTCGGGAATGGTGGAGAGTCGAACGACAAAAGCATGATAACAATTGCAGGAGGATTTATTACGATAAATGTTGCAGGAGGAGATGGTATTGACAGCAATGGAAATGCATTGATGACAGGTGGAACAATCCTTGTTCACGGCCCTTCAAGTCAACCAGAAGTTGCTATTGATGTAAACGGAGATTTTAAAATTTCCGGGGGATTGTTAATGGCTTCGGGACCTAATTCAGGCAATATGGTTGAAGGTACAAGTACAAGTTCGGCACAATATTCAGCTTTAATTAAGTTTGGAGCAAGCTCAGGTCAGTTTGGTGGAGGATCTTCAGGTGGTACAAATCCAATTGCAGCAGGCACAATTATTAATATCCGCGATAGTAACGGTAACAGTTTGGCATGTTTTGCTTCTACACGTGCCTGTTACTATGTTGTATTTTCATCACCCGAATTAAAAAGCGGTTCATCCTATTCGGTTTATACAGGAATTACTGTTACAGGTGGTACAAATTCGAATGGATATTACACGGGAGGAACATATACTGGCGGCACATTAAAAGGTACATTTACAGTTTCGTCAAAACTTAGTACAGTAACTTTCAATTAATTAAATAGCTATATATTAAAATAATACATGAAAAAGACCTTATTATTAATCACATTTCTTTCATTGTTTTTATGCTTTTATTCCTGCGATCCAGAAAATGTTATCGACAACCCGAATAAAGTAACCGATACACTCGATTATGAATGGGATAGCACGAAAGTTGTAAATATCTCTTTAAACCAAACTACAATTACAGTAAGCGGAAAAGGAGCAACTGCACTTGGTTCTACAGTAACAATTACCAAACCGGGCACTTATCAATTCTCCGGAAAACTTACTAATGGTCAGATCATTGTAAATACAACTGAAGACGGACGTGTAAGACTGATAATGAATAACGCTGAGGTTACAAATACCACCACCTCTCCCCTTTTTATTAATAATGCAGAAAGAACAATTCTGGTTTTGCCAAAAGGTACAACTAATACTTTTACAGATGGTGCAAACTATACTGTTACAGCCGACAGTTTGAATGCAACAATTTACAGTAAAGATTTTCTCGGAATTTATGGCGAGGGTACGCTTAATATAAATGCAAACTACAAGGGTGGAATTACCAGCAAAGACGAACTTGAAATAAAAAGTGGTACAATAAACATTACTTCTGTTACAACGGGCATTAGAGGAAAAGATTTATTGAAGATTTATGATGGAAACATTACAGTCAATTGTGGTGGTGACGCAATAAAATCAGATAACGATTCATCAGCAACTAAAGGAATTGTAGAAATTGAAGGTGGAACATTTAGTGTAATATCATCGGGAGATGGTTTTTCTGCAACTAAAACTATCACCATCAACGGTGGTGATTTTAACATCATAACAGGTGGTGGAAGCACACAACCTGTGGGTCTTGCATCAACAAAAGGAATAAAAGGCACTCGAGGAGTGAATATTACCGGTGGTGAATTTATTATTAACTCTTCGGACAATAGTATTCATTCGGCAAGTAATGTAACAATAAGTGGAGGTACATTTAATGTGTCAACCGGTAGCAGATCGATAAAATCGGATACGACTCTTACAATAAATGGTGGTGATATAAATATAAGCCAGGCATTTAAAGGAATAAACGGACATAAAGTAACAATTAATAATGGTAAGATAAATGTCACTTCGCAGAATGATTGCCTGAAAGCATCACGTGGCGACGATTTGACCACAGATGATGGAAGCCATATTCAGATAAACGGTGGCACAATATTACTCACCACAACAAAGGGAGATGCTTTAGACAGTAATGGCAGTATTAAAATGTCAGGTGGTACTTTGGTAGTTCAGGGATCGCAAACTACACCCGACGATGCTGTTACGTATCGCTCTACATTTATCATAACCGGTGGAAATCTAATTGCTTCAGGTGCAAAAACACTAAATCCAACCTCAGCTTCGGTACAAAATACAATATCGATTAAAATCAATTCGTATCTTGCGCCAAATACATTGATAAATATTCAGGATGAAAACGGTGTTTCCAAATTGACCTATAAAGTTAAAAAATATGCTCTTTACGTTTTAGTTTCGTCACCATTGCTCGAAACAGGAAAAACATATAGCGTTTACACTGGTGGAACTACCGATGGAACTGAAAGTAACGGTTATTATAC
>CAYNHC010000006.1:8762-15161 GCA_964396705.1 uncultured Paludibacter sp. | reverse complement strand
TCAGACATTGAACAGTTTAAGGCTGACATTAAAGCTCACCAACAAGGAAAAACAGATTATCCGACTTTTTGTAATGACTGTGCAAAATCAGGTATTGAAAAATGGGCTGTTAATATCAATAAAATGACTTGTATTTATTATGATAAAGCAGGCAACGAAGTATTGGTTGAACAAATTCCGAATTAAAAAACTCCCGAAATAGTTACCTGAGATATTAAGCATTTACAGACAAAAACAGGCGTTGCTCCTCTTTGGAACAACGCCTGTTTTTTTAATAGTATAACAGTTGAATCTATTTCTTATTATTGTATCTTTCGTTCAGCAATTTTGTAATCTCAACTGTAATGTCATAACCGTCATTGGTTAAAAGGATATTATCACTTGAAGTATTACTAAGAATAATCTCATATTTTTTATTCTTATTATAGCTTTTCAAAAAAGAATTAATAGTATCTCTTAATTGCTCACTCATTTTTTGTTGTGATTGTAACAATTGTTGACTTAATTGTCCATCAAGATCCTGAAGTTCCTGACGTTTTTTCAGTAAACGACCTTGTTCCTGTTCAGCCCTTTCGCGACTTAAAAATGCATTATTCTCCAGTTTTCTCTGAAATTCACCCATTTCAGTTTCAAGCGTACGAGCTCTTGTATTTATACTAAGTCTGGAATCTTCTTGTCTTTTGATTAATGATTCATTTGCTTCTTTAGCAAACTGATAGTTAATAAGCAAGGAATCAATATTGATATATGCAATGGGTAATCTATGGTAACCTGTCGTATCTTTTGGATTGTAAACTGCTACACCATCAACTTCAGTTTTGTTACTATATACTTTTACAAAAAGAAAAATTACCGCAATAAGCAGTATTCCATTTAAAATGAGTGAAAGATTTTTCATACAAACTTTTTTTATTCTGTTATCTTATCTATTATTTCTGATATATTTAAAGGTTTTACTTTTATACGTGCTTCTACATCTTGCGATGTTGCACAAGTTACCCCTTGTTTCTTCAATGCAGTATTGCCTCCGATGTGTATGTTGGGGAATTTTCCTCCTTTAACAAAGAATATCCGTATTCCCAATAGTAAAACACCTGCGAACAATAAAACTGCTGATATTATAAATGCGTAAAACATAATCTGATTAAATTAAATACAAAGATAATTTTTTTAGAACAGTTCAATAAATTGACCTTTCATTTTTTAGTAAATTGAATTTTTTGTTGCTTTTTTTAACTTTGAGTCACTTTTGTTTCTATTTCCCGAATTTTCAAACAAATTATATTATTTTGATTTACTGCAAGATAAAAAACATTGCGTCAATAATTAAAAATTGACTGAACGCGCCAAATTAGAAACAACCGGACTGAAATGTTATCAATCCGGTTGTTTTCATAAATTAATGATCAATTAATACCTTGCTGAAACGACATTCCAGTCAATAAGATCCCAAAGTGCAGCAACATAATCAGCTCTGCGGTTCTGATAATCGATGTAATAAGCATGTTCCCATACATCAAAAGTAAGCAATGGAATCAGTCCGTGAGTCATTGGATTTCCGGCATTACTTTCTTTAGTAATTGATAATTTCCCATCAGCGTCTTTTACTAACCAAGCCCATCCTGAACCAAAAACTGTAATGGCTGCTTTATTAAACTCTGCTTTGAAATTGTCCAGTGACCCGAAAGCATCATCAATAGCTTTTGCAAGTTTTTCACTTGGCTGACTACCTTTATCAGGAGTTAATGATAAGAAATAGAAGTTATGATTCCAGATTTGAGCCGCATTATTGAAAATTGGTCCATCGGAACTTTTAACTATTGTATCAAGATCAGCATTTTCAAATTGTGTTCCAACAACCAAACCATTAAGATTATTGACATACGTAAGGTGGTGTTTACCATAGTGAAAACTTATGGTTTTTTCGCTGATAACAGGTTCTAATGCATTGTGTGCATAAGGTAATTGTGGTAATTCGAATTTCATTGTTCTTATTTTATAAATTAGTTTATATTATTTGTTTTAGTTTTCTAACGCTATTTACCCCTGTTTTGTTTTGGCAAATCTATTAATTTTATTAAAAAAAGTCATTTTTTTTGGTAGAGCGTATTATTCTTCAGATATTTGCATTAAAATTAATAATTAATCAACACAAAAATTATGAGCAAAGTAGTTCGTTTATTTTTTATGACTGCCATCGTAGCAATGGCATTTACCGGATGTAAATCAAAACAGAATATTACTTCTATTCCAGGAGGAAATATCCCTGCAAAAACTGAGACTACAACAGTAATTACTGAACAACCTCAAACTCAACCTTCAACCGAAGCAGAAGTTACGCGCAACGAATCTTTTACTCTTTCGGAAGGAGATGCTGATTTATTGAAATTCAAATATCATGTGGTAGTAGGAAGTTTTAAGAGCCAAACTAATGCACAAGGATTGAAATCGACATTAATAACAGAAGGCAACAAAGCATTTATTGTCATTAATGAACAGGGCATGTACAGGGTAATTATTGCATCTGCTAATGTTTATTCTGAAGCTCGTGCTAAAATAAATCAAATAAAAGACAAATTTGCAGATGCCTGGGTTTTGGTTCAGAAATAAATAATTGAAGATCAAAATAAAGGTCAAATCGGATATTAGAAACTAATAAGAAAGTAAAATCGCGGTTCAAACTACCCGTTTTTATAATTTCAATTAATTGGTTCTTAATATCCGATTTTGCTTTTTATCAAAGTAAGTCACCAAATTCACTGCATAACGACTCCCGCAACTGACTTTTAAGCACTTCAATATCAATTTCATGTCCCAGTTCCTTCTCAATTGAAGTTACTCCCTTATCAATAAATCCGCAAGGATTTATATAATTGAAGTACTCCATTTGCGTATTGACATTTAAAGCAAAACCGTGCATAGTAACATAGCGGGAACTCCTTACTCCTATCGCACAAATTTTCCTGCAATTGGGCATACCTACATTGAGCCAAACTCCGGTTGCTCCATCTAATCTTTGAGAGTTAATTCCGTAGAGTTTTAAAGTATTGATTATAGCTTCCTCTATATTAAATATATATTGCTTTAATCCTAATTTAAAATTTGCTAAATCGAAAATAGGATAACCCACAACCTGACCAGGTCCGTGATAAGTAATATCTCCTCCTCTGTTCGTTTTTACAAAAGTTGCATCTTTGGCTTGCAACTGAATATAATTTAACAATAAATTATGCTCATCGCCACTTTTACCCAAAGTATAAACATGAGGATGTTCACAAAAAACAAGAACATTTTCAGTGGAGAGTCCCTGTATTTTTTGCGAAATGGTATTTTGAAATATTGATTCTTGTTTTTCCCAGGCTTCGTTGTATTCAATTAAACCCCAGTCCTGAAATTGAATATCTTTGTTCATTTTTTACTCTTCCTTTTTGATTTTTTATTCGATGATTCCTCTTTTTTGTCAAAACTTACTTGTTCAATCTTGCTCATTAAACTCACAATTTTTGATTTGCGGCGCTGTATGTAGCCCGAAGGATTACCCACATTAAACTTTCTGGGATTTGGTAAACATGCTGCTATCAAAGCGGCTTGAGATTTAGATAATTTTGATGCATTCTTTCCAAAATATTCAAGTGAAGCAGCCTCAACCCCATAAATTCCATCGCCTGTTTCAATCACATTTAAATAAACTTCCATGATTCTTTCTTTCGGCCAGAAAAGTTCAATTAATACAGTGAAATAAGCCTCCAAACCTTTGCGAAGGTACGAGCGTTGAGGCCAAAGGAAAACATTCTTTGCTGTTTGCTGCGAAATTGTACTTCCGCCTCTAACTCTTTTACCCCTTTTATTATGTTTAATGGCTTTTGAAATGTCTTCGAAAGAAAAACCGTGATGCTTTAAAAACAGATTATCTTCCGAAGCTACAACGGCCTGAATTAAATTTGGTGAAATTTTTTCAATGGGAACCCACTCTTTGGAGTTTTTAGGTTTTTCACCACTAAAGATTGATTCAACTGTTCGAATGGCCATCAGAGGCGTTACATAAATGGGAATAAAACGGGCTAAAATTACCCAGCTTATGCTTATTATAAAAAAAAGTATTATCAGATTACGAATAATACGGATTAATCGTGCAAAAAAACCTTTATTTTTTTTATTACTCAACTTACTCATATCAGAGATTTACATTTTGTTGCTAAATATATTTCTTTTGTAAATTATTTGTTTATCAAATCAACAATCGAATTGTCTATATTAGGGAATTTAAATTGGAATCCGGCGTTCAATATAATTTCGGGATAAAGATATGAACTATTTAACAGCAAACTCTTTTCTGTTCCAATTATTGCGGCGCCGATACCTATGGCAAAATCAGGTGCCGGTAATCCAATTCTCATGCCCGTACTGCGTCGAAATGTGTGCATTAATTCCGAATTAGTAACAGGATTTGGCGATGTGCAATTAATAATACCGCTTAGCTCATTATTCATTAAAAATATTATCATCCGATAATAATCTTCAATATGAATCCAACTAAAATACTGTTTCCCTGACCCTTGCTTTCCACCTAACCCAAATTTTGTAAGCCAGTATAATGGAACAAATGCACCGCCATCATTACTCAGTACGACCGATGTTCTTAAAGCCACCTGCCGGGTTTTTGCTAAACGAAAACCAAAGAAAGCATTTTCCCATTCACGAACTACAAATGATAAAAAGTCATCAGCAAATTGTGTTGAACTTTCACTTGCAGGCACTTTTATATCGGGGCTATAAATGGCTGATGCACTTGCATTAACCCATAATTTGGGAGGAACGCAACATTTCTCAACAGCTTTTCCAAGTTTTTCGGTGGTTGCAATTCTCGACTTTAAAATTAACTCCTTGTTTACTTTATTATGTCGGCAATTGATAGATCTTCCAGCCAGATTAATTAAAATATCTGCACCCTCTAAACCATTTACCAAATCGTCATGGCTCCATGACACATGTCCCGGATGACGTGATATTACATGAACGTCATCGCCTCTTTCGCTAAATTTAGTCAATAAATACGATCCAATCAGACCGGTACCTCCTGCAATTACTATTTTCATTTGGTTATTCTTTTTGTTGCTCACAAATGTAAACTTTAGAAATGAAAATGCAATGCATGTACTAAAAAAAACTCCTTTGCAAAAAATGCAAAGGAGCTGAATTTTATTTTTGAAGCTGAAATTTATTCGTAAGCTCCCATTTTCAACATACTAACCTCACGTTCGCTAAGGAAACGGTATTTTCCACGAGCCACATTCTTCTTTGTTAAACCGGCAAAATATACGCGATCAAGTCTAATTACCTTATAACCAAGCGATTCGAATATACGGCGAACTACACGGTTTTGACCTGAATGTATTTCAATACCCACTTGTTTTGGATCACCATCTTTAACATATTCCAATGCATCAGCAGCAATTTTTTCATCATCCAGATTGATACCTGCAAGAATAGTTTCGAAATCTGCTGTTTCTAATGGTTTATCGAGAGCAACGTGATATATTTTCTTCTTATCGTACTTAGGATGTGTAAGTTTAGAAGCTAAATCACCATCATTTGTCAATAATATAACACCCGTTGTATTCCGGTCGAGACGACCAACAGGATATATACGCTCACTACAAGCATTTTTTACTATGTCGATAACTGTAAGTCGATCGTGAGTATCTTCTGTAGTTGTAACGCAATCTTTGGGTTTGTTGAGCAAAATATATACTTTACGTTCTGAACGAACCAATTGGTTGTGGAACATAATTTTGTCAGTGTGCATTACTTTTACACCTAATTCGGAAACAATCTCTCCATTCACTGAAATAACACCGGCCTGAATAAACTCATCAGCTTCACGACGTGAACAAATTCCGGCATTGGCTAAAAATTTGTTTAGACGTACAGGTTGGGTGAGATCAACAAAAGATTTTTTATACTCCAGTTGTTTTTTCTGGCTGTATTTTTCATTAGGATCGTAACCACCTTCACGCTTTTTATATGGCTTCCTGAAAACAGTTCCATCCTTTTTATTATCAAAACGGGTTTCGATGTATTGTGTTTGTGAATTCTCGCCCGGTTTTTTGAACGATATTCTTTCACCTCTCTGTTCTAAAGGTTTATAACCACCCGATTCACCATCCTTTTTGGTTACAATTCTCGGACGTTTAAAAACAGGTCTATCACTGTTCTCCGAACGGTTTACACGGTTGTTAAATGGTCGATCTGAATTTTCTCTGTTACCGTAAGGTCTCGAATCTGAATTTTCTCTATTACCATAAGGTCTTGAATCTGAATTTTCTCTATTACCATAAGGTCTTGAATCTGAATTTCCTCTGTTACCGTAAGGTCTTGAATCTGAATTATCGAAACGGT
>CAYNHC010000006.1:0-8662 GCA_964396705.1 uncultured Paludibacter sp. | reverse complement strand
GAATCTGAATTTCCTCTGTTACCGTAAGGTCTTGAATCTGAATTATCGAAACGGTTTCCATATGGTTTACGTTCAGGGCTTTCAAATCTATTTCCAGAGGGTTTACGGTCTCCATAAGACTGATTTCCACTTTCGTAAGATCTTTTAGGGGTAAAATTCGGACGATTTCCGTCTCGGTTTTCGTAAGGTTTTCTTTCAGCAAAAGGTTGAGGAGAGTTGGGATCTCTTTTTTTAAATTCAAGTTTATCTGACCTGCGGTCATTGTCAACGACTGAGTCGTCTCTTGTAAATTTAGCTACTCCACGCGTGCCTTTCAATATTGATTTTACATCGCGTTTTTCATAAGGCTTACCATCACGGCCGGCACCGGAAGGTGATTTTCCATGCCATTTTTCATTACTTGTCATTATTCTTTTTTTTTATAAATACTTGAGGGTGCAAATTTCGGAAAAAATCCTGAATAATCATCACATTTTTACCTGATTATCAAAATTAAACTTATTATTTTTGATATTGATATCAATGTTTACATAATTAAACAAATAATATTAAATAAATGTTTATTTATATGTCAAAAAAACATCACTCTTAAATCAAACTGTTGATTTTTAAATCTGTTCTTAAAAATTTTATCACAAACGTTTGCGAAACAATATTTATTGTAATCTATTTTTTTGATAGCGATATATACCGGTAATAATTAATTTTGCAATATCGAATTGAAAAAATCAACATATTATGAAACTACCTTTATTTTTCCTGACTCTGGCATTAAACTGTACAATGGCTTTTGCCGTAAGTATTAACTCGCCGGACAATAATTTTATTTTGAACTTTACGGTTAATGATGCCGGAGTTCCGGTTTATTCTTTAAAATACAAAGATAAAACCGTTGTAAAACCATCTCAATTAGGTCTTGAACTTGTTAATTCTCCTTCCATGAACAAGGGTTTTAATATCAGTGAAACCAAAAATTCAACCTTCAACGAAACATGGAAACCTGTTTGGGGAGAGGTGAAAGAAATCCGTAACAATTACAATGAATTACTTGTTACTCTTGAACAAAAAAATGAAAACCGTTACATAAAAATCCGTTTCAGGTTATTTAACGATGGATTGGGTTTTCGTTATGAATTTGACAAACAAGCCAATCTGAATTATTTTCAGGTAGCCGATGAAAAAACTGAATTTGCTATGACCGGAAATCATAAAACATTTTGGATTCCGGGTGATTATGACACAAATGAATATTTTTACACGACAACAACATTATCTGAAATTGACGCTTCAAAAGTTGATGGCACAGGAATTGGCACACATGGTTTTTTTTCAAAAAATGCTGTACAAACTCCTCTGTTAATGAAAACCGACGAAGGACTTTATATCAGTCTTTTCGAAGCAGCATTGGTCGATTACCCTGCAATGCAACTTCTGTTAGACAAAAATAATTTCACCTTCTCATCATCACTTGTTCCAGATGCAGTTGGGACAAAAGCTTATATTCAAACTCCTCACAACACACCGTGGCGCACAATAATTGTAAGCGATAAAGCCACAGACATTTTAGCTTCAAAAACTATTTTAAATCTCAACGAACCAAATAAAATTGAGAACACTGACTTTATTAAACCACAAAAGTATATTGGTATTTGGTGGGGAATGCATGTGCCCAATACAATGTCGTGGGATTATGCCCATGCTCCCAACATCAAACTGAAAGATACAGACTGGAATGCGTTAACTCCACTACCCCAACATGGAGCAAGCACAAAAAACGTAAAACGTTACATCGATTTTGCTGCCAAAAATAATATTCCGGGTGTTTTAGTCGAAGGCTGGAATGTGGGTTGGGAAGACTGGGCAGGGAACTGGAAAGAAGAAGTTTTTGACTTTGTAACGCCCTATCCCGATTTTGATATCAAATATCTGAATGAATATGCACATTCAAAAGGCGTAAAACTGATTATGCATCACGAAACATCTGCTTCAGTCACAAATTACGAACGAAGAATTGACAAAGCCATTGAATTAATGAAAAAATATGGTTACGATGCAGTTAAAACAGGTTACGTAGGCTGGATTATTCCGCGGGGCGAAAAACATGATGGACAATGGATGGTAAATCATTACATTCGTGTAGCCGAGAAAATGGCCGAAAACCAAATTATGCTCGATGCTCATGAGCCTGTTCGTCCAACCGGATTACACAGAACTTATCCAAATTGGATGGCTTGTGAAGCTGCTCGTGGCAACGAATTCAATGCATGGAGTGCAGGAAACCCACCTGAACATGAAACAATTTTACCTTTTACAAGATTAATGGGTGGTCCGATGGATTATACTCCCGGAATTTTTGAAATAAAAATGAGTTATTACGACCCTAAAAACACCAATCAGGTTCATACTACATTAGCAAAACAACTTGCACTTTATATAACCATGTACAGTCCGTTACAAATGGCTGCCGATTTGCCCGAAAACTACGAAAAACGAATGGATGCCTTTCAGTTTATTAAAGATGTGGCTGTTGACTGGGACGATTCTAAGTATATTGAAGCTGAACCAGGCGACTACATAACTGTTGCCCGAAAAGAGAAAAATTCAGACAACTGGTTTATAGGTGCAATTACTGACGAAAATGCACGAACATCAGTTATAAAACTTGATTTTCTAGACGAAAAAACATGGTATGTGGCTACAGTTTATGGCGATGCTTCGGATGCCGATTGGAAAACAAATCCAATGGCATATAAAATTCAAAATGTAATTGTTAATTCAAAATCGGTTCTTAAACAAAAACTGGCATCGGGTGGAGGCGCTGCCATTACATTAAAAAAAGCCACTAAAGAAGACTTGAAAAAATTCAAAAAAAACTGAGCATATCCTGTTGATTTACAACATGTTTTATAAGAACAATTAAGGTCTCAAAATCAATTGAGACCTTTTTATTTGTTACACTGCAAGCATTAAGAATTATTGAATAAAAAAAGTAAATTTCCGGGAAAATAAAATTTGCAAAAAAAAGCATATAAAATCCAAAAATATGACTATTTTTACGACCGTAAATTCAATATTTATTCAATTTATACACATTTATTATGAAAAAAATACTACTATTATTTGTGATGTTGGGACAATTACTATATTCTCAACAAGTTGAACTCCTTACAGTTAAATCTCTTGATAAAATAAATGGCAGTGGATTTTATCATCCTGTCTTTAGTCCCACAAGTGAATATTTACTTGTGACAGACTTTAGTTATAAGGGACTTAAGTTAATATCTATCAATTCGAAAGAAATTAAAACGATTACGAATGATGCCGGAGCAGGCTATGGAGTTCGTATAAGTGAAGATGGAAATTCTATACTTTTCAAAAGAACAGAAATGTATAAAAATTTAAAACACACCTCTCTACAACAATTTGATTTAAAAAACAACAAACAGAAACAAATTATTTCCCGTACCCGTGAAAATTTCACAGCTTCATTTGCCTCAAACAAAGTTTTTTTTGTAAAAGAAAAGAAACTCAACCGTAAATCGGTTTCAAAATTAGAATTAAAACCTATTATCCAAATAGAAGACCGAAAGATGGTTTTGTACAATGGTTCGAACCGTACAATTACTACTCCAAATGGTGAAAATGCAAGTTATATCTGGCCATCTCTTTCACCCGATCAGACTAAAATAGTTTATACTGTAGCTTCAAAAGGGACTTGGGTTTGCGATATTAACGGAAGTAATGTTAGGTCGCTCGGTAAATTAAGCGCCCCGAAATGGCTTAATAATAAGACTATTATCGGCATGGATGACAAAGATAACAACAAGGAAATAATTTCGTCAACCATAGTTGCAGTATCAGCCGACGGAAAGAACAGACAAACGCTTACAAAACCCGATGAGCTTAAGGCTATGTATCCTTCAACTTCGGCTGACGGTAAAAAAATTGTTTTTTGTACCGATAAAGGAGATTTGTATATACTTAATATTGAACATAAATAGGAGAAATTATTATGAAAAATATATTTGCAATTCTACTTACATTTTTCTTTTGGTTTACAGCATCAGCTGCCGACTTTACAGGAGTAAAAATTTATATCAACCCGGGTCACGGAGGATATGATGGAGGCAACGACCGGAATCTTATAACTATTAATTATGAATTAGGCGACACGCTTGGCTTTTGGGAGTCGTACAGTAATTTACAAAAAGGGTTGGCTTTGCGTGACATGCTTCAGGCTTCAAATGCTACTGTTTATATGTCGCGTACTCAAAACAGAGATGAAGACGACCGCCCACTTTCGGAAATTGCTGAAGAAGCTAATGCAAACAATGTAGATGCATTTTTATCAATCCACAGCAATGCCTTAGGAACCAATACAGGAACCAATTATTTACTCTTGCTTTATCACGGTTACGACAACGCACCAACTGTTGAACCGAGTTTGCCAATGGCTACGGCGGCATGGCCACGACTTATTTCGAACGGACTTACAGTTTGGACTCATTACACCACAACTACTAATCTCAGAGGCGATTTTTCATTTTATGGAAACACATCTGGTTTAGGGGTTTTACGACCGCTTACTGTTCCCGGATTCCTTTCCGAAGGTTCCTTTCACGATTATCAACCTGAAACACACCGTTTACTGAATAATGATTACCGCCGATTAGAAGCGACAAACTTTTACCGTTATTTCTGCGATTATTTTCATGCCGATTTACCCAATACAGGAATTATAGCCGGTTGGGCAAAAGGAAAAGATGAAACAATTACTCACTCCAGATTCAATTACAAAGCCGGAACTACAGACAGATGGTTACCATTGAATGGCGCTAAAGTGAAATTAATGAACGCTGCGGGAGATTCAATTAATGCTTATCAAGTTGATACCTTATACAATGGGATTTTTGCTTTTCATAATCTTACACCCGGAACATATAAATTAAAAATAGAAGTTAAAGATCATACTACAAAAGATACTACGGTAATAGTGACAGCTGCAACTACCACTTTTGCAAAAATGTTGTTAGTCAATGAAAATATTATTATTCCAAAAGACACAACACCTGACTATCCGGAACCTGTTCAGGAAGCAGGGATTGTAGCTGTTAACAATTATAAATTCGGAACTTCAGAACCTGTAACTCCTGACTGGCTGAATCAGACACAAATTAAAAAAGTGGTTTATCGCAACGAAAAGTTGTATATATTAACC
Source organism: uncultured Paludibacter sp. (assembly GCA_964396705.1). Lineage (GTDB taxonomy): Bacteria > Bacteroidota > Bacteroidia > Bacteroidales > Paludibacteraceae > Paludibacter. The sequence goes on along the minus strand of CAYNHC010000006.1, from coordinate 3,444 downwards.
ACTGAGCCCAAAATAATTGTTGCCAATGCTGTAACAACAGCCAAAATCCGCGAAATGGATTTAACGGGCATTGCAGGAGGAATAAATATCCTGAACGACATTGCATTTACAGCCGATGGTTATTTACTTGCTTGTAACAAAGACACTGTTAGTTTACCTGAATTAAAAAATAGGTTTTTCAAAATTTACACATGGGACAATGACTCAGTAGCGCCGAAACTCCTTTTTCAGACCCAAAGTCAGGGAAACTGGGGAAATGGAATAATTGGCGAAACCCTTGCTGTAAGCGGATCACGGTGGAAATGTACAGTTTACACTACTTCGGTTACAGCGGGATCTTCAAAACAAATCCGTATTGTAGGTTTGCAATACGAGGAAGGAATTCCTGCAATTGGATACAAATACATGATAAGCACAACACTTTACACCGAAGCGTTATGGGGTAAAAACACAAAATTCACCATTTCGCCAACAGGAAAAGACCACTTTTATTTAGACAGTGAAATACTTTTGCCAACTGAATTTCAGTTCGACTGGAGTAAACCTGACCGGGATCCATTGATTAACAAAGGAGTTTTTACCGAAAAATCGGGTTATTTAATTCAGCCGGTTGCTACAGGAAGTAATTTTTTCCGACACGCCAAACATGTTTTTATGACATCGCCCGTTTGTCAGTCTGATTCAACAGCAGTTGGTGTTGCATTATTCGACGTTACCAACGGTATTTCGAATGCGGTGAAAGTATCACAAAAGTTACCCGAAGCAGGATTAGGTTCACAAAAAGCAACTTATATGGTCGCAGCCGGAAAAGTGAACGGATATGACATTGATTTACTTATTCTGGCACAGAATGAAGGAATGGCACGTTATAAAACGGTGGCAACCTCGGTCGCCAATATTTATGCATCAGAGTTAAATCTGGCTGTTCCAAACTGTGTTTGTCCGAACACCTACCGTTTTGGATTTACGCTTAACGAAAATGCAGCCAATGTTGACATTAATATTCTGAAAGGTGATAGTATTGTGAAAATCATACCCGGCGGTGCTTTACTCAAAGGACCTAATGGTATTGTAGGAGTGATTGATGAAATAAGTCCCGGTGAATACACATGGTCGGTAGTTGTAACCGCAGAAGCTTTAGATCGTCCTGTTAAAATCTCGGACAACTCAAATGGATTAATGCAGTTCAATTATCCCCGGGCTGTATCAGTCGATAATAGTTTCAATAGTTCATATTTTGGACGGATTTACGTTTCAGAATCGGCTGCGGGAACTTTACCTGCACGTACCACACAAGATGGTGTTTATATACTGAATTCAGCTTTTCAGGATATTACAACACAGGGTGCAAATGCTTATAGCGGAGGCATTAGCTGGGGAACATCAAGCACCAGCAGCCCAATGCGATTGTCGGTTGGTGAAGACAGTAAAGTTTATGTCTGCGACTGGAGTGATGCACATCCGGGAGTTTGGGTCATGGATCCGGCCGCTCCTTCAACAGCATTTACGCCGGTTTTCGATGGACTGACAAAAGCCACAAGCGGATTATCTACATTTAATGGAGTAAATATTCACGGTTCAATTTCACATTGTTACTCAATGGGTACAGGCGAAGATACACGACTTTACACTTTCGACGAAGATTACGTAAATGAAACCGCTACAAGTTCCGGTAATTTATTACAATATAATATCGGCACATTAGCAACTCCTTATCAATCAGCGCCAACAGTAATTTACAATGATGCTTTGAACGGCAATCTGCAACAAAACTACAATTCTTGTATTGCACCCGACACCCGTGGTGGATGGTGGATATCGCAATACAGAGCAGCTGATGCAGCAACAATCCCTTCGCTGATTCATGTAAACACAAGCGGAGTCGTTGATTTCAATTCGGGAAACACACCAACTCTGATTGAGAACTCTTTTCATGGAGGAATGGCTGTAAATGCCGAGGGAACAAAATTAGCCATGGGTTGTAGCAACGAGGTTAAAATTTTTGACGTTAAATTCAGTGAATCCGGCATCCCGACATTAGCCAAACTACATTCAATTAAACCTGCACTTGGTGCCAACACTACAGGTCTTTCGTTCGACCGTGCCGGCAACGTATATGCAGTATCTTATTCTGATAAACGACTTGGTGTGTGGGCATTACCGAAAGCCGATAATAGTTTCACTACACCGGCGCCATTGGCTCACAAAATACTGGTAGTAATATCTGATATCGAAGAAATTACAGATCCGGGTGAATTAGTTAATGTATATCCAAATCCAACTGTTGATTTTATAAATATCGAAAGTAAAGGTGTAGAAATTGAATCGTACAATTTATATAATCTGAAAGGACAATTGATTGCCAATGAACTTATCACCAATAATCGCTCTCAACTTTCTACCGGAAATTTACAACCGGGAGTTTATATTCTGAAAGTTAAAACCACTGCCGGAATTGCAGTTAAACGAATAATTAAGAAATAACGAGATTTAAGCAACACCAACTGTTCTGACTTTATCAGGACAGTTGGATGTAAGATTTAGGTTTTATTTTACGAAATTCACAAAAAAGAACCAGCCTGTTGTTATATGAATAAAAATTCTGTTTTTAAACATAAAATTAATTTATTTTTTAAAATTTATATTCTTTAATTTTACCCCATTATTATTTTCACTTAAATTATTCACTAAAAATTAATATGTTATGAGAAAAATTACTTTTTTAATGGCTTTTTTGGCAACAAGCTTGTTGTCATTTTCAGCAACAGGTTGGTTTAACGATTATGTAAAAATTAATGTAAACGGAGCTGGCACAACAGCCCCAACAGGTTGGTACTGGATTGGAACTGATCCGAGTTATGCCACAGCACTTCAGGGTACAAGTTTAGGAACAGTTACTTCTTTGGTTATCGAAGGTTGTGATATGAAATATTGGAGTGATACTCAGGACAGAACCGGTGGTGCATTTTATTACAAAGTTACCAATACTGCAGGAACAGTAGATTATATTGCTGCTACTGAAGTTATTTGGGATCATGTATTTTTGGGAGGAAATGATTATCAAGGTACTAAAACCACATCCATCGATGTTCTTTCAAGTTTACCAAACGGTTCGTATAAATTACAAGTTTGGGCAAAAAGCTGGGGTGGTTCTGATGATTTTTTATCAAATACAGGGGCTAATTATGTGGCTACTTTTACAAAAACTTATGCAGCTGGTGCAATGAGTGGCACTTATAAAGTGGGAGAAACGATTACTTCGAATTTCAATTCACTTAGTGGAGCTGTTACTGCATTAAATACAAACGGTTTAGCAGGTAATGTAGTGTTAGAAATTACTTCAGATATTACCGAACCAGCTAATATCGGCTTAGGAGTAAATACTAATAGTTTTGGAATAACAATTCGACCAGATGCAGATGCTAACAGAACGATTACTTTTAC
>CAYNHC010000005.1:0-31716 GCA_964396705.1 uncultured Paludibacter sp. | reverse complement strand
TTGTATTTATTTCAGCCAAAAACCGCCCTGTGCATATTTTTATGGCCGGTGACAGCACCATGGCTGACAAACCTTTTTACAAAAATGTGACCGACTCTTTTTCGGGCGAAATTTCTACTGAAATTTGGAGGGAACGTGGCTGGGGCATGGTGTTACCCGAATTTTTTACTGATAATGTTGTCGTGCGCAATTTTGCTCAAAATGGACGAAGTACACGACGTTTTATAGAAGAAGGCTGGTGGGATAAATTGATCAAAGAAGTACAAAAAGGCGATTATGTGGTGATTCAGTTTGCGCACAATGATGGAGCCAAAGATAAACCCGACCGTTACACCACACCCGAAGATTATCGTAAAAACCTCGTTCGTTTTATTGATGAAGTAAAAGCCAAAGGCGGAAATCCAATTATCTGCACTTCTGTTATGCGTCGTAAGTTCGACAGCGAAGGTAAAATTGTGGATACCCACGGTGTTTATCCTGAGATTTCACGCGAAGTAGCCAAAGATAAAAAAGTGCCAATGATTGATATGCAAAAGCAAACAGCTGAATGGCTCGAAAAAGAAGGAGTAGCAAACTCAAAATTATTTTTCCACAAATTACCGACTGGCGAAAGCAAACTTTTTCCAAAAGGACTTGATGACAACACTCATTTTAACGAAAAAGGAGCGCGGATTGCTGCCGGATTTTTCGTGCAGGGGTTGAAAGAGCAGAAAATTACTGCATTGACCAATGAACTGAAAGAAAATATTAAACCCTACGTATCAAAAGTTTGGGTGTCTGATTTAGGCAATGGAAAATATAAAAATCCTGTACTTTATGCCGATTACTCCGACCCTGATGTTTGCCGCGTGGGCAATGATTATTACATGACTGCATCGTCATTCGGCAATATTCCCGGACTTCCATTATTACACTCTAACGATTTGGTAAACTGGACGTTGGTTGGTTACGCACTTGACAAAATGATTCCGGAAGAACGTTTCAATACTATGCAGCACGGAAACGGTATTTGGGCGCCAAGCATTCGCTATCACAACAATGAATTTTATATTTATGTTGGCGATCCCGATGCCGGACTCTACATGACCAAAGCAAAGAAAATTGAAGGTCCGTGGGAACCTTTAACTATGGTGAAAGCCGGTAAAGGATTGATTGACTGCTGTCCGTTATGGGATGAGGATGGACGCGCATACCTGGCTCACGGATATGCCGGAAGTCGCGCCGGAATGAAAAGCGTATTGGGCGTTTTCGAAATGACACCGGATGGAAAAAAAGCGATTACAGAAAGCCGCCTGGTTTTCGATGGACATCCTGCTCACCCAACTACCGAAGGGGCAAAAATATATAAACGGAATGGTTATTATTATATTTTCAGTCCTGCCGGAGGCGTAAAACCAGGCTGGCAATTGGTAATGCGTTCGAAAAACATTTACGGTCCGTACGAAGAAAAAATTGTATTGGCACAAGGTAAAACCGACATCAATGGACCCCATCAGGGCGCGTGGATTGATACTCCCGATGGAAAACAGGATTGGTTTATGCATTTTCAGGATTTGTATGCTTATGGCAGAGTTGTTCATCTGAATCCTGTGCGTTGGGTAAATGACTGGCCGGTAATGGGTATTGATAAAGATGGTGATGGCTGTGGTGACCCGGTAAGTGTTTATGAAAAACCTGCTGTTGGTAAAACATATCCAATAGCAACACCGGTGGAAAGTGATGAATTTGATGGTCAGACCCTGGGGCTTCAATGGCAATGGCAAGCCAATAGTAATCCACTGTGGCACTTTGCAGCCGGAAACAAAGGCTACTTACGACTTTATGCATGGGAAACAATTGGTGCAGCGAAAAATCTTTGGGATGCTCCTGCCCTACTCTTGCAGAAATTCCCTGCTCCTGACTTTAAAGCAACTACAAAATTGACTTTCAGCCCATATAAAAAAGGGGAACGCGCAGGATTGATCGTAATGGGACAGGATTATGCGGCTGTTACTTTAGACAGTATAGATAAAGGTTTAAGTCTGAACTTTGTTAGTTGTAAAAACGCACCATCAGGAAAACCTGAAACTGTTCATACTTCAATACCTTTCAGTGGAAAAACTGTTTATCTGAGAGTAGAACTAAAACAAACCCGTGCACTCAACAAAGAAAAAATTCAACAACCAAAAGCCAATTGTACATTTAGTTACAGTACAGATGGTAAAACATTTACGGTAATTGGAACTGACTTTGCAGCATGGGAAGGAAAATGGATAGGAGCAAAAGTAGGTATTTTCTGCCAACGTCCGCAACCACTTAACGATTCGGGTTATGCAGATTTCGATTGGTTCAGGATTGAAAAATAATTTTATTAACTTTGTGAACTTTATTCAACAATCGTTGTTTAAAATTGCAAACAAATCAAACAATAATTTTAACAACAACTAATTAAAACAAAAAAATATGGCTGATGATCCTGTAATTTGCACATGCCTTGATATGTGCAAAAGTGAAATTGTAGAAGGAATAAAAAAACATGGTTGTAAAACCATAGAAGATATTGGCGATGCGATTGAAGCAGGTGCCGTTTGTGGAAGCTGCCACGACGACCTTCAGGAAATACTCGACGAAGTGAATGGTTAAAGAAAGGGGAAACGAAAGTTTCCCTTTTTATTTCTACAAAATGCAAAATTTACTAAAAAAAAGAAAAACTTACATTTATATAAATATATGTATATGAATGTATTAATATCAAATTATTTCCAACTATTTACTTTTCCAAATGAAGTTTCTATAGATTTCTCTCCGTTATAAATCACATTACATTGTTCCGGTTTAGCATTCGAATAATTAGCCCAATAACGTAACCCTTTGAAATAATCTGTTGAATAAGTTGCTCCGGATTTAATCTCATACGCTATTTGCAATACACCTGCTTGTTCTATTAAATCCACCTCATTGCCGGTTTTATCTCGCCAAAATGATAATTGAGGTTCGTGTCCGGCATTCAAACTCTTTTTTACAAATTCGTTGATTACCATATTCTCAAACAAAGCCCCACGCAAAAAGTGGGTAGATATTTGTTCTGCATGAATGATATTGAGTAGTGAACAAGCCAAACCGGTATCGTAAAAATACAACTTGGGCGTTTTTACAAGTCGTTTAGAATAGTTATTATGATCCGGTCGCAGGAGGTAAACAATATAGCTGGATTCCAATACCGAAATCCATGATTGGGCAGTTGATACTGCGATACCACATTCATTTGCCAATGATGATAAATTGAGTAACTGACCTATTCTACCTGCGCACATTTTCAGAAAAAGAATAAATTTGTTCAAATCTCCGATATGTTTCAGTTGACGGACATCACGTTCAATATAAGTTTGAATATAATATGGATAGAAATCAGTAGGATCAATATCTTTGTCGTAAATACGAGGATAACAACCTGTAAAAATTTCATCATCAATATTTATTTTGCGAACATTTGCATTTTGCAATTCGTAACGTGAAAATGGCAATAACTTCAATACGGCAGTCCGCCCGGCAAGCGATTGTGTGATAGACTCCATCAATAAAAAGTTTTGCGAACCGGCTAACAGATACATACCTTCTTTACCCTGAATATCAGTATGAGTTTGCAAATAGGAAAACAAAACTGGAACAAGCTGAGCTTCGTCAATAATTGTTTTATCAGCATAAGTAGCCAAAAAACCATTAGGATCGCTTTGTGCCAGCAATCTGTTTTCAGTATTTTCTAATGAAACATACTTGTATTCAGGAAAAGTATTTCTTAACAAAGTTGATTTTCCCGATTGACGTGGTCCTGTCAAGGTTACAATTGGATATTTTGTTGCTAAAGCAACTAACTTTGTTTTTAATTCCCGCTCAATCATAAAATTTATATTTTTTAAATAATTGGACAAATTTACGATTAAAAAATGAATTTGGCAAATATAATTCAATCATTCTCATTATCAAATCATTAAGATTATAAAATGTTGTTATGTGCAAAAGTGAAATTGTAGAAGGAATAAAAAAACATGGTTGCAAAACCATAGAAGATATTGGCGATGCGATTGAAGCAGGTGCCGTTTGTGGAAGTTGCCACGACGACCTGCAGGAAATACTCGACGAAGTGACTGGTTAAAGAAAGGGGAAACGAAAGTTTCCCCTTTCTTATTATTTAGCATATAGGTTAAACTAGTTATCAAAATCATCAGATGTATTTTTCACCCAACTGTAGATATAAAGTGCAAATTCGCAAGAAGATAAATAACAAAAGACCTGAAAACGTTTAAAAAATCAATTTCTCGATATCAATTAATATTAACAGATTATTTTTTCATATCTTTGAAAAATAAATTTAATTCCAACATGAATCATCACAAACTTTTACTTACTGTTGTATTGCTTTGCTTTTCTTTTGAATCTTTTGCCCAAAAGTTTTCCAAAGGCGCTGATATCAGCTGGTTACCCCAAATGGAAGCCACCGGCTACAAATTTTACAACGACAAAGGTGTAGAACAGGATTGTTTTAAAATTCTCAAAGATCATGGTATTAATTCAATCCGCCTGCGCACGTGGGTAAACCCGAACAATAACAAAGCAAGCGGACATTGCAGCAAAGATGAAACAGTGGCAATGGCGCTCCGTGCTAAAAAAGCGGGCATGCGGGTGATGATTAATTTTCATTACAGCGATTCGTGGGCTGACCCCGGAAAACAAGTTAAACCAAAAGCGTGGGAAGGATTAAACTTTGAACAACTGAAGCAGACATTATACGATTATACTTACGATGTAATTTTAGCATTGAAAAATGCCGGAATTACTCCTGAATGGGTTCAGATAGGCAATGAAACACCCACTGGAATGATTTACCCTGAAGGTCATACCGATAACTGGCCACAACTTGCACAACTTATTAACAAAGGATATGATGCAATAAAAGCGGTGGATCCCAAAATAAAAGTTATTCTGCATGTGGATCAGGGGAATAATAATAAAAGATTTCGCACGTGGTTCGATAATGCCACAAAATATGGTGCTAAATATGATGTGATTGGTCTCTCATTTTATCCATATTGGCTCGACAATAAACCCGATTACACAGAAATTATCGACGATTTAGAATTCAACATGAATGATATGGTGAAACGATACGATAAGGAAGTAATGCTGGTAGAAATAGGTGGTGAAGATTTTAAAGTTGAAAACACCTATAAAATGTTGAAAGATGTGATCAAGATGGTAAAACGAATTCCCGGCAAGAAAGGACTGGGTGTACATTATTGGGAACCGCAGGGTGCACGAAGCTGGAGTCGCTACGGTCTCAGTTGCTGGGGCGATGATGGACGTCCAACAAAAGCATTGGACGCATTTAAGTAACTAATTTATTTACTATTTTCGTATTTACAATTTCTCATTTTCTTATTTCTCATTTTCCAATTCCTTATTTTCTAATTCCTATGAACAAGATAATTAATTGTATCATCATATTCCTAATTTCTTCTCAAAGTATTGTTTGGGCCGAGAGTCCTGAAACAACAGCCTCATTTGCTTATGGTGCTGATGTTAGCTGGATAACACAAATGGAGGCTTCCGGCAAAAAGTTTTACAACAATACCGGTACACAAATGGAATGTATGACTTTGCTGAAAAGTTTGGGCATAAATTCTATCAGGTTGCGCGTTTGGGTAAATCCAACGGGAGGATGGAACAATGCAGCCGATGTACTTGTAAAAGCCAAACGTGCCAACGATTTAGGATTACGCCTGATGATAGACTTTCATTACAGCGACACCTGGGCTGATCCGGGTAAACAAACCAAACCTGCTGCATGGACTTCGCTGAGTTTTGCAAATTTAAAAACAGCGGTTGCTACACATACTTCCGAAGTACTTACTTTATTCAAAGATAATGGCATAACTCCAGAATGGGTTCAGGTGGGCAACGAAACAAGCAATGGAATGCTTTGGGAAACAGGTAAAGCATCGGTTTCGATGTCGAATTATGCAGCACTAACCACCAGTGGGTACGATGCAGTTAAGTCGGTTTTTCCAAATGCAAAAGTCATTGTGCATATAAACAATGGCTGGGACAACAGCCTCTTTCGTTGGATTTTCGATGGTCTAAAAAACAATGGCGGAAAATGGGACATTATCGGAATGTCGTTATATCCAGGCTGGTACACCACAGCCAACGATTGGAGTAACTGTAACAAAGCTTGCCTTACCAACATGAATGATATGGTAAGCCGTTATGGCAAAGAAGTAATGATAGTGGAATGCGGAATGAGTTGGGATTCACCGACAGCATGTAAAAGCTTTCTGACGGATTTGATTGCCAAAACAAAAACGGTTACAGGTGACAAAGGAACTGGTGTTTTTTACTGGGAACCACAATCCTACGGACAATGGCAGGGTTATTCACTTGGCGCATTCGACAACAGTGGAAAACCGACCGTTGCAATGGATGCATTTAGCATTAACACTGACTTATATATACCCAGCAATCAGGATTTTAAATTTACATGGGATAAAAATGCAGGTGAGTTGAAATTTAATCAACTTTTCTTCAAAATATCTTTACATGGGATTGATGGGAAATTATTGAAATCAACCAAAAATAGTGACTTTCTGACAACTATAGGACTTCAACCAAATGTATATTTAATTCAAGTTCATCAAAGTAAAACCGATAAAATGCAATCCTTTAAGATTATTATTAATTGATTTGTTATTAAAAACAGCTATTTTATTGATTCTTAAAAGAAAAAGCATATATTTGCAATCAAAGTTTTCGACGCATCGTATTTTAAGTCAGTTTTTTTTGTTAACATAACGTTCACTACCGTTTCAAATGACAACTTCAAATTCGAATAAAATTCTCGTTTTTTTCGTGCTGACATTCTTATTTAATTTATTGATCGAGGAAATACAGCACTTCTATCATCTCGTTGAACATTTGAAAATCTCACTTATTACTCCGGGAATTGTAGCTATTTTATTGATTATTTATTACGAAGTACCGGGCACTTTGAATGATTTTATCAGGAAACGGATCAGAAAAGCATGGAAACCAACTACAATTCAGATAATTACATCATTAATCCCACTTTTTATAATTCCAATATCATTTTTTCTTTATAAGTACTTTTATAATTTCGATGCTACAATTTCAAAAATTAAAATTAGCAGCTTATTGTGGCCTTTGATTGGTGTTTTTTTCGAAGAATTAGGTTGGAGGGGATATTTTCAGTATAAAGCAGGTGGCTTTATTCACATGTTAATTGCCACTTTACTAACCGGATTTTTATGGTTTGTAGTTCAAATCGATTTATATATCGATGACCCTTTTTATGGTGTAGTATCACTGGTTTTTTATCTTTCAAACAGTGTAATTCTATCCTATCTATTTTTCTTATCGAACAGAAATTTAATACTATGTTATGTCTTCAGGACAACACAATTAATTATTGGCGGAATATTTATCTCTCAATCCATTAAGGATATCAACTTCATGTTTATAATGACGCCATTCTATATATGTGCAGCTGCAATAGTTTTAGTGCTTAATAAAGAACTCTTTCAGATAGATCCTAACGATAAATTATAAGAAGATATTTAAAAAAGAAAGACCGGAGAATTCCGGTCTTTCTTTTTTAATTGTTAGAATATATTATTAACACTAAATCCAGCGTACAAAACAGAAATCCTGACGATGTGGCAAATCTTCGTTTTTAGGGAACATACGGAAACCATATTTGAAAGAACCTGCTAAAGTTAGTTTATAATCAATGTTGTAATTCAAAATTGATCCTTCGGATTTTACAATTTTTAATTCTTCTATGTCGTAAAGAGTATCTTTATTGTTTTTATCTAATCTTGTAACAACAAATTCAACACCAATACTCCTATCATTCAAATCCTTAGTATCAATTACTATATTAAGATTGTAATCTTCGCCTACCTGCGGATTATGCAATAATTTTTCAGGAATATCTACATTCAGAACTTCAATTTTATCCCATCCTAATGCAATTTTTTCTTTCCAAGCAGCTATTTCTTTCGCTTTGGCAAAATTATTCTCTTTAATAACAGCAACTCTTGACGATAATTTATTATAAAATTTCTCAAAATAATCATCGATCATACGTTTTGTTGTATAACGGGGTGTGATCAATGCTATCGAATTTTTTATGTACTGAATCCACTCCGGAGAATATCCTTTTGTGTTTTTAGCAAAATAAAGCGGTATAATATCATTTTCGAGAATACTGTAAATGGTAGCAGCATCAAGTTGATCCTGATTTTCCTGGTTTTCATAAGTGCGTTTTTCAGTCAAAGCCCATCCCGCGCCTTTCACATAACCTTCGAGCCACCAACCGTCAAGAACAGAGAAATTCAACACACCATTCATTTGTGCTTTTTCGCCAGAAGTACCTGAAGCTTCTAACGGACGAGTTGGCGTATTCAACCAAATATCTACACCAGAAACAAGACGTTTTGCTAAACGCATATCATAATTTTCAAGGAAAATAACTTTTCCGAGAAATTGAGGCATTCGCGATATTTCAATAATCCGTTTGATTAATCCCTGACCACCACCATCAGCAGGATGCGCTTTTCCGGTATATAGGAATTGAACAGGACGATGCGGATCATTTACAATTTTCTCAAGTCTTTCCAAATCAGTAAATAGCAGATGAGCACGTTTATATGTTGCAAAACGACGACCAAATCCTATAATTAAAGCATTTGGGTTAATTGACTCCAAAACAGAGACAATACGTGAAGGATCTCCCTGATTTTTCAACCAGTTATCTCTGAATTGATTTTTTATAAAATCTACAAGTTTAAGTTTGAGCGTTAAACGAGTATTCCATATTTCCTGATCAGGAACTTTATAAATATTTTGCCATATTTTCATGTTCGATTGATCAGCATAGAAGTCTTTGGTGAAATACTTTTCGTAAACTACTTTCCATTCAGACGCTGTCCATGTAGGAAGATGCACACCATTTGTTACATAATTAACATGCAGTTCTTCAGGGAAATAACCCTTCCAAATCGGATTAAACATTTCCTGCGAAACCTTTCCATGCAACCAACTTACGCCGTTAACTTCCTGACAAGTATTGCAGGCAAAAGCACTCATACTGAATTTCTCATTTTTATCTCCAGGGTGTTCACGACCAATATCAATAAAATCGTCCCACGAAAGTTGTAATTTGGCCGGATATTCACTCATATATTTTCCGAACAATGCTTCATCAAAACTATCGTGTCCGGCTGGAACAGGCGTATGCACAGTATATAACGAACTTGAACGAACAACTTCCAAAGCCTCGTTAAACGAAAGACCTTTTTCAGAAATATAATCGACTAAACGCTGGGCATTAATCAATGCAGCATGTCCTTCGTTACAATGATATACTTGTTTTTGGATACCTAATTTTTTGAGCGCTTCGATACCACCAATTCCTAACATTATTTCCTGTTTAAGACGGTTTTCCCAATCACCACCATATAACTGATGTGTAATTGAACGGTCGAATTCGCTGTTCATATCAGTATCAGTATCCAACAGATAAAGGGAAATACGTCCAACGGCAACCTTCCATAAATTGGCATAAATGGTACGTCCCGGAAAAGGCACCTCAACAATCAGTGGCTGATCATTAGCATCTTTTACCTGTTTGATGGGTAAATTATTAAAGTTCTGAGCTTCATAAACAGCAACTTGTTGTCCTTCGTACGAAAGCGATTGGGTAAAATATCCAAAACGGTAAAGAAATCCAATGGCTGTTAAGTCAACAGCGCAATCACTTGCTTCTTTTAAATAATCACCTGCTAAAACACCCAATCCACCTGAATATATTTTTAACACCTCAGTTAGTCCATATTCCATGCTAAAGTAGGCAATCGACGGTTTTTGAGTATTTAATGGAACGTTCATGTATGTTTTGAAATTATCATAAACAGCATCCAATTTACTGATAAATTCCTTGTCATTAGCTAGTTTCTGAAGCTTTTCATAACTTAATATATTGATTAACCGGATAGGATTTGACTGAGCCTCAATCCAGGCTTCTTTATCAATATTACGGAATAGATTTTTAGCATCGCTATTCCAAACCCACCATATATTATTAGCTATTTCTTCGATTTTCTTTAAACTTTCGGGTAAATTTGATTTAACAACCAGTTCCTTCCAGTTAGTGTCATTAACATTATTAACCTTAATCTTCATAAATTTATTTCCTTTTAATTTACTTAATACTTACTAATAAAAAAATCCGCAACAAAATTACTGTAATGAAATTAGATTAAACGCTTGTGATATTTAAAACTAATAAAATAAAATTTCAAACGTTTTCTATAAACAATTACCTTCTCATTTACTACGGATAAACTTATACTATTTTTTAATTCTGTTATTTTTATTTTTTAATGCAATATTATATGCTTTATCATAATACGAAATAAAATGTTTCCAAAGTGCCATTTCAGCTACTTCAGCAGCTTTTTCTCTTGCTGTTTTTATTTCATCATCGTTAAATTGCGAGAATTTCAGAATTTTTCGTGCAATTTGAAGAGCTACTTCATAACTATTATAATCTGACCTATGAATAACACCTACTCCATTAATAATTTTATGAGGTTTATGGGCTACCCATTGTCCAAATCCCGACAAATCAGTAGTTATGGTTGGAACAGAGAACGCAACACTTTCTAAAGGAGTGTAACCCCATGGTTCATAATAAGATGGAAAAACCGTTAAATCCATTCCTATTAACAACTGATAATAAGTCATATTAAAAATACCATCAGCTCCATTTAAATAGGATGGAACAAAAATTACCTTTACGCGTTTTGACTTTTCATTTAACAAATGAAACCAATTCAATGCTCCTATAACATTATCGTTCTGGTAGTCATGTAAATCATGTGTTGTAATACGGTTAATGGAATCAAGTGCCGTTCCGTTTTGCAAACTACTTGCCAAATCAGCGCGATGTCCTTTAACCCAGGCTGGAACCATGATAAAAGCGACAATTTCCTTATTTAAATCTTTATATTCTGATAGGTATTTCAGCGATTCTATAAATGTATCAATACCTTTATTTTTGTATTCGTAACGACCTGCCGTTCCAATAAACAAAACATCTTTGCTTAACTTGTAACCAAGAAGTGTTTCAGCCACTTTACGAAGCATTTTCTGAGCTGCTTTTCTTTGTACTGGAAAATCTTTTCCCTGCGGCACAAAATCATCCTCAAATCCGTTTGGAGTAACAATATCGGGGTTTTTATCAAGTAATTGTTCACATTCCTTGGCTGTAATTTCGCTCACGGTAGTAAAACAATCCGAAATATGGGCAGCCGTTTTTTCTGTAGAATGTTTCGAAACCATATTCAATTCGTTAGCCATCTGATCGCCATTATATTCATTCAGATAATTGTATAATGGCTTGTGATTTCCGGCAATCGACCGACCGATTGAAGTGGCATGAGTAGTGAAAATAGTTGCGACAGTTGGCAAATGTTCTTTAACGTAAAAAGTACCGAACGAAGTCATCCACTCATTGAAATGAGCAATAATATTTTGGTTGGAAGTAAGTTTGAAGAAACGATAATAACTTTCGATGATCATACCGGAAGCATATCCGAACATTGAGGATTCATCGTAATCGCCATAAGCAGCTATTGAATTAACCCCTGCTTGTTCCCACACATGACTGTAGATCTCATTCTTACGATTTAATAACGGTGTGAAATCAACTAAAACAGATACCGGATTGCCCGGAATTTTCCATCGACCGACTCTGATTTTTAAATGATATTCTTTAAATGTAAAATCCGTCCAATCGGCATACAAATCCGGCATATACTCGAAATAAGGGCTGTTACCATCATTCCACACATCGGGTCCAATAAAAATCAATTTATCATTTAATCTTTCTTGAAGTGTTATTGCCCTTGTTGACAGCACCGTATAAATTCCGCCAACCATGTTGCAAACTTCCCAGCTTGCTTCGAAAATATAATCAGGAGTTAAATTCTTCACAATTCATTACAATTTTAAAAGTGGTGCAAAGTTAATCCTTTTTTTTGTTTTTTTAGCAGTTATATTTTATACTATTGTATTTTTTAATACTTAAAAGTTCAAATTTAAGCATTATATGTAAGTATATAAGAAATACTTGTTTCATTCTGATTTTAAATATATTTCAAAATTAAAATATTGGAAAAATTTATTTGTTTTGCAATAAATATGCATTATCTTTGTTGAGATATTCAAAGAAAATTATTTATACACTCATAAAACTATTGAAAATGAAGAAAATTACCCTATTATTATCTTTTATTGCTTGTGTATTGGTTGCACAAGCACAAACAAACTTAGTTCAAAATCCGAGTTTTGAAACCTGGACAGGTGGAAATCCTGATAATTGGACTATTCCTGCAAATTCAACGCATGCTGGTTCTTTAACCTGGAGTCAGGAATCTACCATAGTTAAAGATGGTTCAAGTTCACTCAAATTAGTAATTAGCACAACTCAAAATCCTGGTTTTCAACAAATAATTCCAATTACAGCAGGAAAAACATACACAGTTTCAGTAAGTTATTATGTTGTCTCAGGTGATGGAACAGATGTAAGAATTTGGTCATCCTTTAAAAATGCAACAGGATTTTATGCAGCTGCTAACTGGACAACAGCTGTTGCTGCTGATGCAAATATCCAGAAACTCTTACAAGGTTCCGGCTCAAACACAGGTGAATATTTTACTATTGCAAACGGAACTTGGGGAACTTACACTACGGATTTTGTTGCTCCTGCTGATGCTACAGATTTTGTATTCGAATGCAGATCTTATAAAAGTTCAACTGTAATTTGGGACAAAATGTCATTGGTTGAAAAAGGAACTTCAGGCACATCAAATCCATCTGAGAATTCATTTAAAGCAATAGTATCAGGTAAAAATCTATTAGTTAAGAATGTTACTAATGGTTCAACTGTTGAGATTTTCTCTGCATTAGGCAATAAAGTTCAAACTTCAACACTTGAAAATGGTTCAATTGTATTGAATAATTTATCAAAAGGTTTGTATATTGTTCGTGTTGGTAAAGAAACTCAAAAAATTATGTTGTAATCCAATACTTTATTAAGAATAAAAAAGCCGCTTCTTTTTCAGAAGCGGCTTTTTTATATCAAACATTACTGAACAGTCATTTCAAATCTTCAAATTTTCAAATAATCAATTTATTTTAACGCTGTTCACATTTATAACTCTTTGATTTTTATATTTTTAAACCAAACCTCATTGCCATGATCCTGTAAAAGAATATTGCCTGATAATGCATTTCCGAAATTTGGCCAAACAGAGTACTTACTGTAATTAACAAGTGCTTGCCACATCTGGTTGTTACGTTCATATTCTACCATAAGTTTATCGTTTAAAAAGTGTTGTACTTTATTACCTCTAACCACGATTCGTGCATTATTAAAGTCTGATTTTCTGAAAAATTTATCGGTAGGCGCCGCAATCAAGTCGTAAAGTGAGGCTAATGTACGATTGCCTTTTACACCTAATTTTGCATCGGGATGCTTTTGGTCGTCGAGAATCTGAAACTCACATCCAATAGAAGAACCTTCACCTTTATTCAAATCAGTATCCACAAAGTATTTTATGCCACTGTTTGCACCTTCTGTAATTTTAAAATCAACACTTAATTCAAAGTTCTTATATTTATTTATCGTAACAATATCACCACCGTTTGTTGACTCACCTCCGGTAGAACTCAGAACTTTTAAAACACCATTTTCTATTGCCCAACCTGCCGATGGAAAAGTAGTGAGTTTAGCCCCACGCCATCCGTTAGTTGTTTTTCCATCCCATAGTAATTTCCAACCCATTGCTGATTCTTCATCAGAAATGCTATTATCAATGCAATTAGCTTGGAAAATTTCTTTTGCATAAGGTGTTTTTACATTTTGAAGATCTTGTGTACAAATACGGATATTTTTCCACTGAACAGTTTTACCAACCTCTTCGGGTTTGCTAATGGCGTGAACCTGCAAAGCAATAAAACCCTTAGCTGTCATATCGTCAAGCACATTGGCACAAGGAATTCCATTCAACCAGGTACGAATACTTGTTCCAATGGCTTCGATGCGCACTTTGTTCCAATCACCAGATTTGAAAGCATTTTTGGAATTGGGATTTTTCTCCATTGGGTAGAGCCAACCGCGCCGAGCTTCGTCGTAAATTCCTGCACTCCAGGCTCTGGCCGAAGGATCAATTTCGCACTGATAACCATGTACCCGACCGTTTTGATATTCTTTGAAGCTATTACTTCGGAATTGAATACCAGAGTTAAGTCCATCTTCCACTTTAAAATCCAATTCGAGAATAAAATCACTGTACATTTTTTCGGTTGCCAAAAAAGTGTTTGGTGTATTTAACTTCGAATATCCTACTATGGCACCATTTTTAATTGAATATTCAGCTTTACCATTTAATACTTTCCAACCTTTTAAGTTTTTACCGTTAAAGAGATCTTCCCATTTTTCCTGCGAGAATGCGCTTATTGATGCGGTCATCAATAACACCAAAATTAAGTTTTTTGTTTTCATTTTTTTGATTCTAATTATTCAACTATATTATTTTTAAGATTAATTTATTCCAAATTATCGTCAACTTACATTCCTACCTTTAAATTGATTTAATATCAATTCCTTTTCATGATTTTTCGCAACATAAAGAGCAATTGAAAGAACCTCACCTGAAGCAGGGTCGTCTGTAATTACTGAAGTTTGTTGTTTTTTTTCAATCGGTTGTCCTGTTTGAGGTTGTAAAATAGGCCATCTTGTTTGCTCCTTATTGCCCGATGTAGTCAGGCATTCATCATGAAGCACACATTCATTTATCGTTTTAAAATCAGGAAAGCTTATTTTCCATCCATCGCCAAAAGGGTGATTCCCTAATGCCAGAATGGAGCTGTTGCCAACATTTATCAATGCGTTGTTGATATTTTCATTTATAAGCAATTTATGAACTGCCCGTAAAGCATAACCTTTTATATATCCCGACAAATCTAATCTTACATCCGAATGAAGAAACTTAATTGTTAGATTCTCTTTATCCATATATATATTAGCAGCTCCATTCTTATATCCATTGGTTGAATTTACTGTTATATCAAAATAACCCAACGTTTTTTTTAAATATAACAGACATTCATCAATAATATTGAATAATTCTTCAGAAACTGTCAATTCATTTGAGTAAGCATTTTTATTAATAAGGCTTAATTCACTGTTTTCGTCAAATCGATTTGCAAACGCTTCAATCCGTTCAAGTTCATACTTAATTTGCTCTGCTACACCTACCAAATCAACCACTGAACTTTCTGAAGAAATCAACACATCAACCCGCGTAAACATAGCCGGAAACCAAGCGTACAGCAGTTTTTCATTATCATTGAATAGCTTTTGTGAATATTGCATGAAAATGACTTGTTATTTTTTTTTCTTAAATAATAACACCATAATTAATCGCAACAAACTCCACATGAGATAAATAAAACCTGCAAAAACAAGCACGTAAGGCAATGAAGTTAACACTTCTTCTGCTTTAGATTTGTAATATATAATTGCGCCAATATTGGTTGTAAAACTAATAATAAAACAAATCAGCAGCGTAATCAACTCTTTTCTTATTCGTTTGGATGTAATTAATATATCATTCATTATTAATGCATTATTTAGAAACACAAAAAGAAAATTAGTAAATAATAACTTGGTTTGCTTTGTGATTCAGGTAATCTATTTTGTATTTCTCCGGAAAAACCAACATTCTATCCTCTTCCATAGCCTGATGACCCAATAAACTAAGCTGAGTAGCATAATAACCTTCTTCAACAATAAGATCTGGCTGTTTTTGAGTAATCACTGCTTCGGCAAATGCTTCGAGCATCAGCGAAGAGCCATCACCTTGGGGTTTTTCATCGAGCAGATAATGTCCATTGTTTACATTTGCTGTTTCCGGAATCCAACTTGTACCAGCAAAAGGAAGTGTACCGAACATCGCATTCTCAACATCGTTTATCATCTGAAGAAAAGCAGGGGCAGGCGGAATTTCTTCAAAATAATATTTGCTTTTTTCGGGTTCAACTGTACCTTTGCTACACAAAATCTGTTCTTCAAGTCCATAAAATTTATTCGACAATACAGAGTCGAAATTCATTTTCACACCATTATCGAACATATAAATACAACTTACATTGTCATACACTTCACGTTTTTCTTTCCAATACGTGATAGCTCCATGTCCCATCACTTTGTTGGGAATCTGACGCATGACCCAAGTGCCAATTTGTAATTGATGGCATGCCAACTCAGTCATAATGCCTTTGGAATGCATTTTATACAAACGCCAGTTGATATGTTCGTCCAATTCGGGTGCAGGAATTGGTCGTCGCCAGTCATTGTTACGATGCCAGAAAGCACGAATGCCACTTACCTTACCAAAATCGTTCGAATGCACTTTTTCGACAGCGTGAATATATCGCGGATCGAAAAGACGCTGCTGCCCCACAAAAAATACTTTTTTAGACGATTTATACTTTTGATAAATATTAAAAGTTCCGTCCATCGAATAAGCGATTGACTTTTCGCAAAACACATGTTTTCCGGCATCAAAAGCATCCATCACTATATTGTAATGAGCATCAAGTGGAGTTGCTACCACCACAGCATCTACGGTTTTGTCGGCAAGTAAACCTCGGTAATCTTTGTAAACCTTGGTTTTTGGCGCAATTTTTAATGCCTCATCTATGGATGGTTGATAAATATCGCAGATAGCTACGATCTCAACTTTTGGGTTTTTTGCCAGAAAATTCATCAAAAACCGTCCTCTCGAACCTGTTCCGACAATCCCAATATGAGCTACCAGGCCAACTGTATTCTTCTTCTCCGAGAATACTGAAAACCAAGGACTTGTAGCAAGCAAAACTCCACCACCTAGCATTCCCATATTTATTAAAAACTGCCTTCTATCAATTTTAGTCATAAAATTATTAACATGTCCCTTAATTCCTTCAAGGGGAACTAAGTCATCCCTAAGCTTTAAAGGAAATTATATATTGACTCCTTTATCGTGAAGAATAAAGATTCAAATTTTCTATAATTTATAAAAATACATCCAGTTTTTTCGTGGCTCTGCTCCTAGCAGCAACCGATTAGCCAACTGATTATTAGTAATTTGCTTTGTTTTAGGATCAAAAATGAGTTTCGTATTCAACTGCTGTGCTAAAACTCCCAAACAGAAAACCTGACTCAATGGACCTGCGATTTCGAAGGGTGAACGTGTTTTTTCCTGACCTTTGCATGCCAATAAAAAATTGGCAAAATGATTGGAAGTACTTTGAGGAACAGTTGGTAATTTCGATGCCATTTCGGTCGCTTTTTCTTCAGGAATGATAGATAATGTAGAACCATGCGAACCACCCTTGAAAGTCAGTTCTTTGCTGTAAATTATTTTACCCGGATTGAGTTTAGAGGGTACAATTTGTCCATTGCTTGGCGGTGGAATATTGGGGTCGAGCACCACATTTCCATAACCTGATGGCACTGGAGGCAAATTATCAAGACCGTCGTACCAGGTTACAACGCAAGGCGGCATTTCTCCACGCGCCGGGAATTTAAACTGTATTGTTGAAGAATATGGAAAGAAAAACTTGTTATGGCCATTTTCCTTTATCAAACTAATTTCGGTTGGCAATCCGAGCTCCAGAAACTCGTGAGCTGTATCCAAAATATGTGCACCCCAATCGCCCAGCGCACCCATACCAAAGTCATACCAGCAGCGCCATTGACCATTGATATAATCTTTGTTGTAATTGTGGAATTGTTCAGTTCCTAACCATGTATCCCAATCCAACGTAGCCGGAACAGGTTCGCCGGCAGGCATACTTGTTATTTTCGAATCGAATTTATGCCAACGACGGGCATTGTTCATGTGGGCAGTAATGGCTGTTACATCCTTTATAATTCCGGCTTCTTTCCATGCTTTGAACTGGAAATAATTGGCTTCGGAGTGTCCCTGATTTCCCATTTGTGTCACAACTCCGTATTTTTTGGCGGCACGCATCATCAACTCCACTTCATTGAAAGTATGCGCCATGGGTTTTTCAACATACACATGTTTTCCGAGCGACATGGATAACATAGTAGCTGGAAAGTGACTGAAATCGGGTGTTCCGATGACGACGGCATCAATCTTATTCTCCATTTTGTCGAACATTTTTCTAAAGTCCTGGAATTGTGGGGCATCCGGAAATTTATTCATAATGTCCAGCGTGTGAGGTGCTCCCATATCCGTATCGCACAAAGCCACAATATTACAATGTCCGGTTTTGAAAAGGTCATTGATTATTTCACCACCTCTGTTTCCAATACCGATACAGGCCAGATTTACTTTTTCTGTTGTGCGAACTTTACGGGGTTTAGGATTTTTCGCCGATAGACTTTCTATTGATAAACCTGATAATGCCGCCGAAGCTGTGATGATTGAAAGTTGTCGCAAAAAATCGCGACGTGATGTTTTATTGCCATTCATAATATGAAATTTAAGGATGAAAGAAATCGTTTTCCGAAATTAAAAAGAATGAAATATTACTTTATTGATTGAATAAAAGCAAATTTACAAAAAATCAATATCGAAATTTTGAATTAAAAAAGATATTTGAAATTCAATGTCACAAATATAAAGCTTTTATTTGAAAATTTTCAAACATTTAGGTTGTAATATCAATGATAACATATTCTATTCAACGCAAAAACGCCAGTTCGCTTTTTTTTGCGACCCGGCGTTTTAATTGAGATAAAAAAATATCTTTTAGCTATAAAAAGCTTAAACCACTTTCTTCATGGCTGTCATAGCAGCACGGAGTTGAGCTCCTATTACTTCGATTGAATGACTACGAAGTTCTGCATTGATTTTTACCAGTTCGAAGTTATCAACGTGTCCGTCTTTGCCTTCGTTGAAGTTTTCGCCTATAACATTGGTTTCCACTTTGGTCATAAAGTCAGCCAAAAGAGGTTTACATGCATGATCGAACAAATAACATCCGTACTCTGCAGTATCAGAAATAACGCGGTTCATTTCGAACAGTTTTTTGCGGGCGATGGTATTGGCAATAAGCGGCGTTTCGTGAAGCGATTCGTAGTAAGCAGATTCAGGTTTGATACCTGCGCTCACCATCGTTTCGTATGCTAATTCAACACCCGATTTTACAAAAGCAACCATCAATGTAGCATTGTCGAAATATTCTTGTTCACTGATTTCAACGTCATCAGCAGGAGTTTTCTCGAATGCTGTTTCGCCTGTTGCAGCACGCCAGCCCAATAGATTTTTATCGCCGGCAGCCCAATCTTCCATCATAATGCGTGAAAATTCGCCCGACAAAATATCGTCCATGTGCTTGATAAACAACGGACGCATAATTTCTTTCAATTCGTCAGCAATTTTGTAAGCTTCTACTTTTGCAGGATTTGACAAACGATCCATCATGTGTGTAATACCACCTATTTTCAAAGCTTCGGTAATCACTTCCCAACCGTATTGAACAAGTTTTGAAGCATATCCTGCATCAATTCCTTTTTCAACCATTTTGTTGAACGAAAGAATAGAACCTGTTTGCAACAGCCCGCAAAGAATGGTTTGCTCTCCCATTAAGTCCGATTTAACTTCGGCTACAAACGACGAAAGCAGTACTCCGGCTTTATGACCACCAGTTCCAACGCAATACGCTTTGGCAATTTCGAGTCCGTCGCCATTTGGATCGTTGTCGCGGTGAACAGCAATAAGTGTAGGCACGCCAAAACCACGAAGATATTCGGCACGAACTTCCGATGCAGGTGATTTAGGAGCAATCATTACAACGGTAATGTCTTTACGAATTTGCATTCCCTCTTCCACAATATTGAAACCGTGAGAGTAAGAAAGACAAGCTCCTTGTTTCATCAAGGGAACAACATTGTTTACCACACCTGTGTGTTGTTTGTCAGGAGCAAGGTTCGAAACTAAATCAGCAGTTGGAATCAACTCTTCAAAAGTTCCAACTTCAAAACCGTTTTCGGTAGCTTTTTTCCACGATTCACGCTTCTGTTCAATAGCTTCCTTACGCAATGCATAAGCCACATTTAAACCGCTATCGCGCATGTTTTGTCCCTGAGCAAGACCTTGTGCACCACAACCGATGATGACAATTTTTT
Source organism: uncultured Paludibacter sp. (assembly GCA_964396705.1). Classification (GTDB taxonomy): domain Bacteria; phylum Bacteroidota; class Bacteroidia; order Bacteroidales; family Paludibacteraceae; genus Paludibacter. Next base: position 11,450 of record CAYNHC010000005.1, on the reverse strand, counting down.
TGCCGATTAATTTTTTTACTCCATCAGCGAATTCGCTGCTTTCCATAAAATCACATTTTCCCAACTCCTGAACTTTCAGACGATGAGGAAGTGAACTGAAATAATTAGCCATTTTTTATATTTTAATTTATAGTTGTTTTTGTTTAATTAAAAAGCTGAAAATCATCAACTCATAACTATTCTTGCCTTACAGGCTGTTGCACTATTTTTACGTATTTCGAAGCGAAAATCGTCATTTTCTATTTCGTTTGCAAAGATACTTACTTCTTCACCAAAAACTATTTCGTTCAGAAAATTAATTTCAAAACGAATTATTTTTTTCTTTTGATAAGTTTCAAGATCAAAACAATTGCTGATCCACTCTACATATCGCATACTGTTTGTATGACCGTTAATGTCGATATGACTGTATTTAACTTTGAAAACGTCCACCGGTTCACCATCCAACGTGCTTAGTTTTACCGGCTTTTCCATTTCTACTTTTTCGCCCGTTGCAAATTTATGAATACCATCCAGCGCAATCAAATCCTGAGCACGACGGATATTTATATCAATCATTGCCCAGTTGGAAACAGCCAAACCGATAATTTCATTTTTATCGTTCAAAATTCTGAAATTACGGGTCGTACTTGCCCTGCCCACTTCTTCCACCCAGGTTTCCACATGAATAGTTTCATATTGATCAGGATAACTCTTCATTTCTACCGCCAAACGCAATAACACCCACGAGCAATCATTTTTATTCAGATCCCTGATTCCAAATCCATTTTCATCGGCATTGAATCCGGCGGCTGTGAGTAAAATATTGGTCAAAGCAGCCAACGTTACCTGATATTGAAAATCAACATCCTGTGGTTGAATCTGAAATGAATAGCTTTTTTTCATCGAATTTTACTGCTCAAACTTTTTCAAACTATTGAGCATATCGCTTAAACGTTCCACTTTCGATTTAGTAATAGCGACACGTCCGGAACGTATAAATTGTAAAACTCCAACAGTTTCGCTCAACTCTTCAAACATTTGCTGTGTTTCGGCATAATGTCCGGCCTTTTGCATTACCACAAAGTCACTATTCATTTCAAGAATGCGGACATGGTATTTACGGATAAGTTCCTCTACAGAACCTTGCTGAAGCAATTTATCAGTTGCAACTTTATAAAGTGCTATTTCCTGATGCACCAAATCGTCATCAGTATTATAGTATGCTTTCAGAATATCGATACGTTTGTCGATTTGTTTTACCACTTTATCCACCACATCCTGCGTTGTAAAAACTGTGATGGTGAATTTGTGAATTCCTTTTATTGCCGAAGGCGATACCGAAAGAGTTTCGATATTAAGCGCTCTACGTGTGAAAATAATGGTGATTTGTCCAAGCAAACCTACGGTATTTTCCGAGAAAACGGTTATTGTATATAATGTTTTTTCCATGATTTATTCTCCTAATAAAATATTCGTTACACTTCCACCTGTAGGAATCATTGGATAAACCATTCCTTTCATTTCAACATTCACTACCAACAAGTAAGGTTTGTCGTCTTTCAGCATATCAGCGATGGCAGCATCCAAATCGGTGCGTTCACTAATTTCTCTTCCTTCGATATTATAAGCTTTGGCAATTGCCACAAAATCCGGATTTTTCATTTTGGTAAACGAATATCTTTCTTCAAAAAACATTTCCTGCCATTGGCGAACCATCCCAAGAAAATGATTGTTGAGAATAATCATTTTTACGCCAATTTGCTCCTGCATAATAGTGCCTAGCTCCTGAATCGTCATCTGGAAACCTCCATCGCCACTAAACATAAGCACAGTGCGGTCTGGAGCGCCCATTTTAGCGCCCATGGCTGCCGGAATACCAAATCCCATCGTTCCTAATCCTCCCGAAGTAATAAGGCTTCGTGTTTGAGAATATTTTGAATAACGAGCTGCCATCATTTGATTTTGACCTACATCAGTTACAACAACAGCATTGTTTTTGGTGGCTTCAGATATTTTATTGATAACCTCACCCATAGTAAGTTCGCCCGATTCAGGGTAAACTTCCCGTTGAATTACTTTTTCGAATTCCTGATCATCGAACACTTTAAACGATTCAATCCATTCGGTATGTTTTGCAGGATTTAATTTTGCAGTTAATGCAGGCAATGTATCTTTTGCCGAGCCCAAAACCGGTGCGTCAACTTTTACGTTTTTATTAATTTCTGCAATATCAATATCTAAATGAATGATTTTAGCTTGTTTTGCATAGGTATTCAAATCACCGGTTACACGGTCGTCGAAACGCATACCAATGGCAATCAGCACATCGCACTCATTAGTTTTCATATTTGGTGATACATTTCCATGCATTCCTAGAAAACCTTTATTCAAACGGAAATCAGTTGACATAGCCGAGGCGCCAAGTAAAGTCCATGCAGCAGGAATATCAGCTTTTTCTAAAAACTCTTTCAATTCGGCTTCTGCATTCGAAAGAACAACTCCCTGTCCAACCAGTGCATACGGTTTTTTAGCCGAGTTAATCAGTTTAACTGCTTCTTCAATTTGAGACGGATTTACTTCCGGAACCGGAATATAACTGCGGATATATGTGCAGGGAGTATATTCAAATTCAATTTCCTGAAATTGAGCATTTTTGGCAATATCCAACACAACCGGACCGGGACGACCGCTACGTGCAATATAAAATGCGCGTGCAACAGCCCATGCAATATCTTCTGCTTTACGAATTTGGTAAGCCCATTTTGTAATGGGTTGCGAAATACCAACCACATCAATTTCCTGAAATGCATCAGTTCCCAATAAGGCAGCTCCAACTTGACCAGTAATTACTACCAATGGGGTACTATCAAGCATCGCGTCGGCAATACCGGTGATAGCATTTGTTGCGGCAGGACCTGAGGTTACCAAACAAACGCCTACTTTTCCCGAAACACGGGCATAGCCCTGTGCTGCATGGGTTGCACCCTGTTCGTGGCGGGTGAGAATATGATTTACTTTATCATCGTAATCGTAAAGTGCATCGAAAGTGGGCATGATGGCACCACCAGGATATCCGAAGATAGTATCAACTCCTTCGTGTATCATCGATTCTATTAATGCTTTTGCTCCTGTTATTTTCATATATTTTCAGACAACAGACGGCAGTCGACAGACAACAGTCTATTTTGAATTAAATTGTAAATAGTAAATAATAAAATGGTAAATAGTTTTAATCAATCATTCTTACAGCCCCTTTATCAGCAGAGCTTACCATCGATGCATAAGCTCTGAGGGCTTTGCTGACGACTCGGTTTCTGTCTTTCGGCTTAAAAGCATCTTTGCCTCTTGCCAGTTCTGCTTCACGACGGGAATTCAATTCTTCGTCGCTCAGTTTTACGTTGATAGAACGATTTGGTATATCAATTTCGATAATATCGCCATTCTGAATCAGACCGATATTTCCACCTGAAGCTGCTTCCGGCGAAATATGTCCAATAGACAAACCGGATGTTCCACCCGAAAAACGTCCATCAGTAATCAACGCACACTCTTTTCCAAGGTGACGCGATTTGATGTACGACGTTGGATAAAGCATTTCCTGCATGCCAGGTCCACCTTTTGGCCCTTCATGAGTGATAACCACCACATCACCCGAAACAACGCTTCCGTTCAAAATTCCGGTACAAGCCGAGTCCTGCGAAGTAAATACTTTGGCAGGTCCGCTAAACTTCCAGATACTTTCGTCAACTCCGGCGGTTTTTATAACACATCCATCCTGTGCAATGTTTCCTTTAAGAATGCCTAATCCGCCATCTTTTGTATAGGCATGAGCCATATCACGGATACATCCTTCAGCTCTGTTGGCATCAAGATCTTTGTATTTAGCTGTTTGCGAACCCATTACGAGATTAAATCTGCGTCCGGGAGCACTTTTATAAATTGCTTCTATTTCTGAAGAAATATTTGCTGAAGTAATATCATATTTTGTCAGCGCTTCTCCCAGTGTATAACCATCAACGCGTTGAACAGAAGGATTAAGCAAGCCACCTTTATTCAATTCTGCCAAAATTCCGAGAATTCCACCGGCACGGTTTACATCTTCGATATGATATTTTGGTGAGTTTGGTGCAACTTTACACAAACATGGCGTTGTGCGCGAAAGCTGATCCATATCGTCCATGCTAAGTTCCACTTCCGCTTCGTGGGCAATAGCCAAAATATGAAGAACGGTATTGGTAGATCCACCCATGGCAATATCCAATGTCATGGCATTCAGGAATGCTTCGCGGGTTGCAATGGAACGTGGAAGAACTGAATCGTCGCCATTGAAATAATATTTATATGAATTTTCAACAATCAGTTTAGCCGCATCCATAAACAATTGCATACGGTTAGCATGTGTTGCAACGATAGTTCCATTACCCGGAAGTGCAAGCCCAATAGCTTCGTTGAGGCAGTTCATGGAGTTAGCTGTAAACATTCCTGAGCACGAACCACAGGTTGGACATGCTGCATTTTCCACTTTCTGAACATGTTCGTCCGAGATATTATCGTCCGCAGCCTGAACCATAGCATCCACCAAGTCCAAATGTTGTCCATCCAGTTCACCGGCTTCCATAGGTCCGCCCGAAACAAAAACGGTAGGAATATTCAATCGCATGGCAGCCATGAGCATACCCGGCGTAATTTTATCGCAGTTGCTGATACAAACCATGGCATCAGCTTTGTGTGCATTTACCATATATTCCACGCTATCAGCAATCAGGTCGCGCGAAGGAAGTGAATACAACATTCCGTCGTGTCCCATGGCGATGCCATCATCGATAGCAATGGTATTGAATTCGGCAGCAAAACAACCGAGTTTTTCAATTTCAGCTTTTACCTTCTGACCAATTTCGTGCAAATGAACATGACCCGGAACAAACTGTGTAAATGAATTCACAATGGCAATCAATGGTTTGCCCATTTGTTCGTTTGTCATTCCGTTGGCTTTCCACAGTGCGCGAGCTCCTGCCATTCGACGTCCACCGGTACTTGATTTACTTCTTAATTCGACCCCTCCAGTCCCCTGAAGGGGATGATTAGAGTTAGTATTGTTTTCGTTATTCATCATCTTTAGTTTCTTAACTTTATTCCTGAAAATATTTTAATTCGCTCCTTTACTCCCCTTTAGGGGGTTGGGGGTAATAAAAAAAAACCTTTCTCCGTTATGGTGAGAAAGGTTTTTATGCTTTTATAATACATACAGTTTATACAACGAACCTCCTCACCTTTGATTTTTGACCAAAAGAAGCACGACGTTCACGAGAATAGTATAAACACTTTGAGTTATCATTTTTGTATCATTATTTCGGGTGCAAAGATAAATTATTTTTTTTACTTTACAAATAGTTTGGAAGAAATTGTTTGTTTTTTTGCACAAATCGAAAGAAATTGTTTCGTTTTTTAATAAAATCCAAAAATTTGACTTGAAAAAGCTGAAATTACTTTTGCTCAAAAAAACACCCCTTTTTCAAAAAAACAACTGCCGCTTTTACTACTTTACTATTTAATGCCATTCCAAAATGGAATGATTTTATATAAATCACATCCTTTTCTATTCCTAATTCGGTATTACTTGCAGGTATTATTCCATCATTATCTCCATCAATAAAATGATTAAAACCTTTATCGTTCCCTTTTACACCAACTATTAATCCGACTTCACAGGTTGGAACCGGATATTTACAGGCACCTGTTAGCTTATCAGTAGTAAGGTTATTTACATTTGGTCCGAATAAGAATTTTGAAAACTTGAATTTATTCCAAAAATCGGCAATGGGAGTCCCTTTGTTTGGCGAAGCAATCATTACAAAGCGATGTATAAAAGGGAAATTTTCAGTGGTGTCAATATATTGGTAAAGCGACCGAACCACTAAAGTACCTAACGAATGTGTAACGAATGAGATACTATCATAATTCTCCTCTTTTATTTTATTAAAAAGATCTTTACTAACTGAATCAACTTCTTGCTTAAAACTTGGATAACTAAAAATTTCACTTACAAAATGCTCACTATCAAACGCCTTCTTCATTCTATAAAATTCGAAAGGCTGACCGGCATAACCATGAATCATGTAAATTTTATGTGTTGCCATTGTATTAAAATAAGAAAGTAAGCATACAACAAAGATTAATAAACGCACTTTTAGCATATCGGATTGAAATCAGTTTATATTTAAATTTTTCAATGTTGGAAACAAAAGTAGTTAATAAACAAATATAACGAGCAAGTGTTAAGTTAATTTGAAAATGAGTTAGGAATTTGACAAAAAAATTCATTAGAGAACTTCATCCAAATATTTATAAATTTGTACCATTTAACTTAAACAATTATCTTTGTATCAAACAAATATTATTAAAAGATGGATTTAAAAACTATATATCTGAAAAAAACTGATTTCGTTGTCAGGGAAATTGGCAATGAACTTATTCTGGTTCCTTTAGTGGGAAATGTGGCAAAAATGAATGAAATGTTTACAATGAACGAAACCGGGAAATTTATTTGGGAAAGTATAAATGAATCATCTACTGTTGAAGATTTACAAAATGCAATTATCGCAGAATTTTCAATTGATCCTGAAATTGCAAGAAAGGATATCGAATCATTTCTTAATCAGGTAATTAAGATTTTAAATTTATAGAAAATCACAAAATGCAGGAAGTCATTAATTTAAATATTGCAGATCTTTCGGTTAAAATATATTCTGACCAGCCAATTGAACTAGAATCGGGCTATACCCTATTTACTACAAATATGGAAGTTGAGAATGTGGATGTAAGCATTTTCTGTCATACGGGTTTACCATCTAATGCATTCGACGATTATCAATTGGTTTTTGAAGCTGAAAACACAGAAATGAAATTTTACAGCATTTACAGAAAGAATAATGAACTCGGGTTCATCATGTACGATCAGCAAAAAATTAATAAAATTCAACAAATTGCATATTTGAATGCAGACTTTTCGGAATGGAAAGTTTACACCCGACCTGAAGATAATATCAACCCTACTCCTTTGAAATACCCAATGGGACCAATTATGATGCATTATCTGGCGCAAAAATGTGGAGCTATCATGATGCATGCATCCTGTGTTTTTGATGGTAAAACAGGTAGAGTTTTTTCGGGTTTTTCAGGAAATGGTAAAAGTACAATATCAAAAATATGGGCAGATGCCGGCCATCAGATCATTAACGATGATCGCGTTATTATCAGGAAAATCAATGATGAATATTTTGTTTACAACACTCCCATGTTCTATCAGGATAAACCTAAGAAAGCACCTTTACATGCTATTTATCTGATTAGCCATTCGCCGGTAAATAAAATTAAAAGACTGACAGGCGCTATGGCTGTTTCACGTGTTATGGCCTTTTGCATTCAAAATAATTTCGAAAAACAATTGATACAAAACCGTTTAGATATTTTCAGCGAACTGTGTCAGGAAATTCCGGTTTTCGATTTGGGTTTCATTCCCGACAAAAGTGTTATTGATTGTATTATAAAGGATGGAATCTGATGAAAAACGAAAAACTGAACAAACAATTAATTGACCTTGCCGAAACTTTGCTCGAAGATAATAAGTCAATAAAGTTCAGCATGAAAGGGTTCAGTATGTATCCTACGCTAAAAGAAGGAGATACAGGATTAGTTGAGAAATGTTCGGTTGATGAATTAAAAAAAGGAGATATTATTGTTTTCCGGTTAAACAACAATCTTATCGCTCACCGACTCATTGAAATTAAAAATATAAATAACACAAAAGTTTTTATTGCCAAAGGAGATAAGAATTCGTATTATGACAAACCAGTTGTTGCGAATGAAATTATTGGGAAACTTGTTTCAATACAACGGAATAACTCAATTATTAACATCAACAATCCACTTATGAAGTTTCGGAAATTTAATTCAATTCATTTTTCGGGCATCATGACTCCTATTAATTATATTCAATTGAGGTTTGTAAAGTTTTTCGAAAAATCAAAAAACGAATTAAAATTAGTTAGAAATAATTTATCTATAATTACTGAAAACTCGGGTAAAATAATTTTCAAAAATGCTATTATCTCCATTTTACAGGGAGTTTTACCTTTTGTAGTTATTGTATGCATTAAATTAATGATTGATCAGCTCACAGGTTTTTCAAATCAAAATGCAAATCAACAAATTTATTTTATAGGTTTATTAATTGCAACTGCGCTTGTTTTCTTGTTTAATGGAATATTAACTGAGATTAGAGGCTACTTCTCCGAAAAATTATCGCAATCGGTAACGCGTACAATTTACAAAAAACTACATAAGAAACACTCGACTCTCGATTTATCATATTACGAAAACCCAGCCGAACAAGATAAAATCCACAGAGCAGTTCAGGAAGCATCCTACCGACCCATTAAAATTATAAATGAATTATTAAGTGGTCTGAGATCAGTGGCTGCCGGACTTTTTATGGTTAGCATCTTTGTTACAATAAAATGGTATCTTGTTGTTTTGCTTTTCATTGCCATTATACCCGGCATTTTATACCGATTAAAATTCTCCCGAAAACGATACGAATTAAAAAAATCGCATAGTACCCGCGAACGTGAAATGTATTATTACAACCGGGTTCTCACCGGATTTCCTTTTGCGAAGGAATTGAGGCTTTTCGGATTTTCAAAGTATTTTTTTCAACGGTTTTCGAAAGTAGAAAACAATCTTTTTGATGAAAAAATAAAATTGCGAAAATCGGAATTATGGTCGGGTGTTTTCACGCAAGTATTTGCAGTGATTTTGATTTTTATTTCATTAGGATATGTATCGTATCTTAAATACACTGGTGCAATTTCAATTGGTACAGTTGTGTTGTTTTTCTTTGCTTTTCAAAGAGGTTATGGCGTTTTGAACGAGTTGTTCACGTCGTTTACACAGATTTTGGAGGATAATACTTTTCTGAATGATTTCACAGGATTTCTTCATCTACCATCAAAATCAATTTCGAAAGTCAAAGAAGCGTTTTCACTTCAAAGTGAAATAAGATTTGAAAACGTGAGTTTCCGTTACGAAACAAGTAAAAGAAACGCATTAAGCGATATCAACATCACTATACCTCACGGAAAAACCATTGCTTTTGCAGGTGCAAACGGTTCGGGAAAAACTACAATGATAAAACTGCTCTGTGGATTTTATCAACCAGATACCGGAAAAATTTCATTTGATGGAACTGATGCAGTTTCAATCGGTCAAGAGAAAATATGTAAAAATATTACTGCTGTATTTCAGGATTTTGCGCTTTATAACATTACTGCCCTTGAAAATATCGGACTGGGCAATAATGATATTGAACCTGACTTAGAGAGGGCTAAAAAGGCAGCAGAAGCAGCCGGAATTGGTGACATAATAGAAAAACTTCCGAAAAGTTACAACACATTACTTGGAAATTTATTTGAAGGAGCAGAAGAATTGAGTATCGGACAGTGGCAAAAAGTAGCTATTGCAAGAGCATTTTACCGCGATTCGGCGCTTATACTTATGGACGAACCGTCGAGCGCTCTTGATGCATCATCTGAAAAGCAAATTATTGACAGTTTGAAAAATTTATCGCATAATAAAACAGCTGTAATTATAAGTCATCGGCTTACAACAGTTCAGTGGGCTGATATTATATACTTTTTCGAAATGGGAGAAGTGGTAGAATCGGGTTCACATGCTGAATTAATGTCTTTAAAAGGCAAATATTATACGATGTTTAAAACCGCAAATCCCGATTCAAATTAGTTATTTTCTGACACAACTTCAAATAAAACCCTTAAATTTACTTGAATGACCCACCAATAATATCCAACAATTCGTTTGTGATAGACTGCTGGCGGGACTTGTTGTACTGCAGCGAAAGTTCCTGAAGCAAATCATTGGCATTATCCGTTGCCATTTGCATAGCCATTGTGCGGGCTGCATGTTCCGACGCACTTGCTTCGAGTGCCGCTGCAAAAATACGCTGACGTAGAACAACCGGAATTAATACAGTCATAATCTCTTCACGGGATGGTTCCACAATATAATCGGATTGATACGAACTTGTTTTAGTATAATTCAAATCAATTGGTAAAAAAGTATCGGCCTGTAGTTTTTGTGAACCTTTACTTTCGTAATGAAAATAAATCATCTTTACGCGATCAATTTCACCTTTTAAAAAAAGATCCATAATTGTATCAGCCAGTTCTGAAGCAGCCTCATAAGTTGGATTATTGGCAATACTCTCATATTCAGCAAAAATATTCAATTCGGATTTTTTACATGCCTGAACTATCTTTTTACCAACAGGAAAAATTAACACATCTTCTTTTCTTAAATCACGATGGGTAGTTACCGACTGATGTAAACGCTTAATGAGGTTGGCATTGTAACTCCCGCAAAGTGATGAATTAGATGCAAAAACCAGAACAGCAACTTTTCGAACATCTCTTATTTGTGCAAATATCGATGGAGTTTCAGATTCATTACTCAAAAAATTCTGCAAAATTATATCCATGCCATTTTTATAAGGTAAAAAACCTGTAACAGATCGCTCAGCCTTTCGCAATTTAGCTGAAGAAACCATTTTCATTGCCGATGTAATCTTTTGTGTTGATTTCACCGACTGAATTCTTGTTTTTATTTCCTTTAATGAAGACATTTATTTGATATGATGAGATGATAATTATGTCAAAACAAATTAATTTTTACGAAATATTTAACAGACGAACTGACTAATTCTTCAAACTCTGAACAATGTCAGCAGCAACTTTCTTGATAATAGAAATAATTTCATCGTTAAATACGCCGTCTTTAATTAACTCAAGCACGTCTGTACTATGTTTTAATTCAAGCATTTCAAGAAATTTTGTTTGAAAAAGCTGAACCTTATCCAACGATATATCTTTCAATAAGCCCTGTGTGCCACAATATAATACTGCTACCTGTTTTTCAACCGACATGGGCTCGTGCAGCGCTTGTACTAAAAGTCGGGTATTTTTCTGACCTTTGTTAATGGTCATTGCCGTAACGGGATCCATATCGCCTCCAAATTTGGTAAACGCTTCTAATTCACGGAATTGAGCCTGATCCATTTTCAACGTACCGGCTACTTTTTTCATTGGTTTAATCTGCGCAGTTCCACCTACACGCGAAACAGATATTCCTACGTTTATGGCCGGGCGGTTACCCTGATTAAATAAATCGGTATCAAGAAATATCTGACCGTCAGTAATTGAAATTACATTTGTTGGAATATAAGCCGACACATCACCTGCCTGTGTTTCGATTACCGGCAGAGCAGTAAGTGATCCACCTCCTTTAACACGTCCTTTTAGACTTTCAGGAAGATCATTCATATTCTCAGCTACCTCTTGTTGCGCATTAATTTTTGAAGCACGTTCGAGTAAACGTGAGTGCAGATAGAAAATATC
>CAYNHC010000004.1:0-41847 GCA_964396705.1 uncultured Paludibacter sp. | reverse complement strand
CACCAGATGGTCGGTTTTCGTTGAGTTGTTTGCGGTGTGTGGGGGCTTGTGGACTGGCTCCCGTGGTGATGGTTGGCGATAAAGTGTATGGACGAGTGTCGCCTGATAAAGTGAAGGATATCATTTCAGAGTATATTCCCAAAAGCGGGAGTGTGAAATAATTCCTTAAAACCTCTATTTTTGTGCCTCACCAATATTGATGTGCATATGAATATGATCGAACTGATACAATCGCGTCGCAGTTGTCGGATTTTTACGGAACAACCTGTTGAGGAGTCGAAAATTCAAACTTTATTAAAGGCTGCTTTGTGGTCACCTACTTCCAAAAACAATCGCCCATGGGAATTTGTGGTTGTGGATGATAAACATTTGATCGAACAATTGTCGATGAGCAAACCGCATGGTGCCGAGTTTTTGAAAGGTGCTCCGTTGGCCATTGTTGTGGTTGCTGATCCTTCAAAAAGTGATGTTTGGGTTGAAGATACAGCCATTGCCGCCACATTAATCCAGTTAACTGCCGAAGATATTGGTTTGGGATCTTGTTGGATTCAAACCCGATTGCGTGATCATGAAAACGGCAGCAGCTCATCTGATTGTGTAAAAAAATCGTTGGCAATTCCCGATTCATATGAAGTGGCCAGTGTGATTGCTGTTGGTTATAAGGGCAAAGAGCGCAAGCCTTATGATGAGGCAACTTTGCTGTGGGACAAAGTGCACCGCAATCAATTTTGATAAGGAGACTGATGTTAATAAAAAAGCCGTAAAACGATTTGTTTTACGGCTTTGTACCCGGGACGAGACTCGAACTCACACAGGCTTGCGCCCACTACCACCTCAAAGTAGCGTGTCTACCAATTCCACCACCCGGGCAAACACTGAGCGAAAAACGGGACTCGAACCCGCGACCCCGACCTTGGCAAGGTCGTGCTCTACCAACTGAGCTATTTTCGCAATTTATTTACATCTCGAAATAAAACTTTTTTTATTTCATGCATTACTAATAACAGGCAATTATCAATCGTTAATTGCTTTAAAGCGGGTGCAAATGTACATCATTATTTTGATTTTACAAAATTTTAAAATCACTTTTTGAAAAAAAAGAAGCGGATTTACACTCAGGAAAATCCGCCTTTTTTGTTTCCTTCGAATTTAGGCCAAAGTTAGGACCAATTCACCTTCTACTTCGCTAAAACTTAGTTTGCCTTCGCGAGCTAACCAACCAAAAGCTAAGTTCAAATCCTTTTCGTTAAGTTTAGTTGCTTTTTTTATGGTTTTAACATTTTGTTCGCCGTTTTGCAGCGCATTCCAAACTAAACCTGCATTAATGCCAATTTTTTCGTTTAACATAATTGTAGTTACTTGATACTATTCAAAAAAAAATTATCGGCACAAAAGTAATTAAAATATGTTATTTAACATAATTTAATTTGTTAAAAATGAAAGTTATAGCAATTTGTATGCTAAACAACATACATTTCATCGATAATTGCTTTATATTTTTGCATAATTATCACTCTTCTCATTTTCAAAGTATTGGTTAATTCACCGGTTTCAATCGTAAATCCTTTTTTAATTAACCTGAACTTTTTAATTTTTTCGTAATTTGCCATTCCACTTTGTAAATCCGAAATCCGTTTTTCTATCATTTTATAAATTTCATCCAAAGCAAGTAACTCATCAACGTTCTCGAATTTTAAATTATTTTTCTTTGCATAATCTTCAAGAGCCGGAATGGCCGGAACGATTATAGCAGTTACAAAATTTCGTTCGTCACCAATAACAGCAACCTGTTCAATAAATCTGTCCATGCCGAGTCGGGTTTCAATTTCCTGAGGTGCAATATATTTGCCATTCGATGTTTTGAATAGATCCTTTAGTCTTTCAGTCATTACCAGTTTGTCGCCCTTAATAATTCCGGCATCACCGGTTTTAAACCAACCGTCTTCAGTAAAAGCTGCCTTTGTAGCATCTTTATTTTTATAATAGCCGGGGAATATCGTTTTTCCTTTCAATTGAATTTCGCTGTCCTCACCAATTCGAACTTGCAAATCAGGCATAATTGTGCCAACTGTACCAATTTCATAATCAACATAATCGAAGCAACACACTGTAGCTGTGCTTTCTGTCAATCCATATCCATAGGTAATTGGAACACCAATACTACGCATGAAAAGTGTTATTTCATCGGATAAACGTGCACCAGCAGTGGGGAGTAAATTGGCATTTTCTATTCCAATTGTTTCTTTAACTTTCGAGAAAATTAATTTATCAGCTATTTTATATTTCAGACTGAGTAATATGCCCGGTTTTTTTCCTATCCTGAGATAGTCAATATTGTGTTTTTTTCCGGTTTCAACTGCCCAGGTTACAATTCCCATTTGTAACGGAGACATTTTAGAAATATTTTCTCTGACTCCTGCATATACTTTTTCCCAAAAACGTGGTACAGCACACATCAATGTTGGACGAATTTCCTTTATTGTTTGTTGAATTTCGAGTGGTTTAAGGTTTATATAAATTGTTACACCTTTGTTAATACAGAAATAGCACCATGTACGTTCAAAAACATGGGATAGAGGCAGAAATGCAACTGAAGTATCATTTTCGGTAACACTTGTGAGTCGCATTGTGTGGGTGCGCATTGCTTCAATAAAACAGGAATGTGGCATCATTACACCTTTGGGATTACCTGTGGTGCCCGAAGTATATAAGATACATGACAAATCATTTTCATCTGCATCATGCTGACGGTTTTGTACTTCAAAATGCTTTGTTGATTTACTTCCTATTGCAAAAAAATCATCGTAATACATTGATGATATATTATCAACTAGAACAACATCACGATTAAAAACAACAATTTTCTTTAATACTTTTGATGTTTTCAATACTTCGATGGCTACATCATATTGAACCTGATCACCTACAAAAATTAATTCAATTTCCGCATCGTTTACAATAAACTCAACTTGTGGAGTAGATGAAGTGGCATACATCGGAACTATAGTTCCACGATTGGCAAAAACAGCAAAATCAATAATAAGATTTTCTGCCATGTTTTGTGAAAATTGACCTATCCTGTCAAATTCTTTAACTCCAAATTCGAAAAGCGCTTTAGCAACAGTTGATACTTGTTTTTCAAATTCGATCCACGTTATTGATGACCATTCATCACCGGTGTTTTTTCTGAAGCATAACGCTTTTTTATCTCCGTACTTTCCGGCCAAAGTTTTTGTGATTTGCGAAAAATGTTGTCCTTCCATGTTGTTCTGTTTTATATTATTGATTAACTGTTGGATACAAAGATAAAAAATTTAAATTAAAAACTACACAGTAACGTTAAAAATGTGCAGTTCTGTAATATTGAAATTTAGGTTTTCAATATTTAAACAGTTGTATTTAATAATTAGTTCTCTGAATTTGAATATATTGTATCGTCGGAAAGCAAATCGTCTAAGAAATTGGGATTAGATTGTATGAGGTTTAGCGCCAGGTATGAGGCATTTTGTTGTGATTCTTTTTTGCTGGAGCCGGTAGATTCCGAAATTATTTTTCCGGCTATTGTAAGTTGGGTATGAAAAATGTGTTTGTTAGCTCCTTCCAACTCTTCGTCAACTAAAACAAATTCGACCTGAATACGATTTTTTTGACTCCACTCAATAATTTTGGATTTGAAGTTGACTTCACCTTCGGCTAATTTATCGATATCGATAAACTTATTAAGGAGACGGGTTTCAAAAAAAAATTTGCATTTTTTGTAACCATAATCCAGATAAATGGCACCCATAAGAGCTTCGAGTGCATTTCCGTAGATGTTGTGGTTGTTGTAGCTGGTATTTACCTGCTTGGATGTCAAAATAAGTTTGTCTAGTCCTATTTCGTACGCAAGGCGATTGAGCGATTCACGTTTTACAATTTTCGAACGAGTATTCGTAAGAAAACCTTCTCTTTGATGAGTGTATTTGCGGTAAAGAATATCGGTAACAACAGAATTGAGAACAGCATCGCCTAGAAATTCAAGGCGTTCATTACTCAAAGGTAGTCCTTTTTCGACAGGTATTGAAGCTGAGCGGTGTCGTACAGCCAATTGATAATATCCTATTGAATCAGGATAAAATCCTAATACATTATAAAAAAGCAAATAAGGCTCTTTTCGAGCATTCGATAAGAGCCTTATTTTTCTAATAAGTAATTTTATCACAAAAGAATTTATTTTGTGTATTTTTTTACTATTACACTGGCATTGTGACCTCCAAAACCAAAGGTGTTGGAAAGTGCTGCGTTGACTATGCGTTTTTGAGCCTTGTTGAAAGTAAAATTCAAATTATAGTCGATATCCGGATCTTCGTCACCTTCTGTAAAATTAATGGTTGGCGGAACGATATCATTTACAACTGAAAGCACCGAAACAATAGCTTCAACAGCGCCGGCAGCACCAAGAAGATGTCCAGTAATGGATTTAGTTGAACTGATATTGAGTTTAAACGCACTTTCACCAAAAACTTCTTTGATGGCTTTCGATTCTGAAATATCACCAACCGGTGTCGAAGTACCATGAACATTGATATAATCAATATCTTCCGGATTCATTCCTGCATCTTTCAATGCTCTTTTCATTACTAATATAGCGCCAAGACCATCTGGATGAGTCGCTGTAAGATGATAAGCATCTGCTGACATACCTCCACCAACTACTTCGCAAAGTATATTTGCTCCGCGTGCAATGGCGTGCTCAAGTTCTTCAAGTATCAAACAACCAGCTCCTTCACCCATCACAAAACCATCGCGACTTTTACTGAAAGGGCGTGATGCTGTTTCAGGGCTATCATTTCGTGTTGATAAAGCTGTTAATGCATTAAAACCACCAACACCTCCGGGTGTT
The DNA here is from genome assembly GCA_964396705.1 of uncultured Paludibacter sp. Classification (GTDB taxonomy): domain Bacteria; phylum Bacteroidota; class Bacteroidia; order Bacteroidales; family Paludibacteraceae; genus Paludibacter. The sequence continues at coordinate 36,965 of CAYNHC010000004.1, read as the reverse complement.
ATTGCAGCTTCGGCACCTCCGGCAAGAATAACATTTGCTTTTCCTAAACGGATATAGTTAAATGCATCAATGATTGCATTTGTTGACGAAGCACAGGCTGAAGCAGTAGAATAATTTGGTCCTCTGAAGCCATATATAATTGAAATCTGTCCGGCAGCAATATCTGAAATCATCTTTGGGATGAAAAACGGATTGAACTTCGGACCATTTTCAATATTTTTATAATAATATCCTACTTCTTGTTCAAATGTTTGAATTCCACCAATTCCGGCAGCAAATATAACCCCAACTTCATCTTTGTCGATTTTTTCGAGATCTAAGCCACTATTATCCAATGCTTCTTTTGCCGAAGCAATTGCATATTGTGCATAGGTGTCCAGTTTGCGTGCTTCCTTTCGGTCGAAGTATTTTGAAGGGTCAAAACCTTTTACTTCACATGCAAATTGCGTTTTGAATGCTGAAGCATCAAAATGAGTAATAGATCCTGCACCACTCACTCCATTAATAATACTATTCCAGAACTCTGGAATAGTATTACCAATTGGAGTAACAGCCCCCAGGCCTGTTACTACAACTCTTTTTAATTCCATAATGTACTATTGTGGAAATAAATTATTTTTGTAAAGCTTCGATGTGAGTGATAGCTTCACCTACTGTAGAAATTTTTTCTGCCTGATCATCAGGAATTGAAATTCCAAATTCTTTTTCAAATTCCATGATTAATTCTACGGTGTCTAACGAATCAGCTCCAAGATCGTTTGTGAAACTAGCTGTTTCTACAACATCTACTTCTTCTACACCTAATTTGTCTACGATAATAGCTTTTACTTTAGCAGCAACTTCTGACATAATTTTTAATCTTTAAGTTTGTAAATAAAAATTGTTTTTTAATTTTGCGGTGCAAAGTAATGAAAATTTCTTCAAATATCCTCTATTTTCTTCAAAAAATTGTGTTTTTTTGCACAGTTAAATATAATTTGAGCAATAAATAATCTTTAATATGTCCCATAGTATAGCCATTTTCGCTTCAGGTTCAGGTTCAAACGCAGAAAATATAATTAAATATTTTTCACATTCCGAACAATTTAGTTTTCCTCTAATCATTTCAAATAAGCATGATGCTTTTGTTCATAAGAGGGCTGAAAGTTTTAAAATTCCATCTGTTACTTTTTCCCGAGAAGATTTTATGGAAGGAACAAAAATTATAGAATTGCTGAAATCTAAAAATATTGACTTTATAGTTTTAGCTGGTTTTCTTTTGAAAATACCTCAAAATATTATTGAAGAATTTCCTGACCGGATTATTAATATTCATCCGGCACTTCTACCTAAATTTGGTGGTAAAGGTATGTATGGGGATAAAGTACATCAAGCAGTTGTTGATGCACATGAGACAGAATCGGGTATCACCATTCATTATGTAAACGAAAAATACGATGAGGGTAATATCATTTTTCAGGCTAAATGTCAGGTAGCTCCTGAAGATACACCCGAAATGGTTGCACAAAAGGTTCATGCATTGGAATATCAATATTTTCCAAAAGTGATTGAAGAAGTTTTGGGAAGAAAAAATTAGTTTAATACATGTTTTTAAGCATGATATTCCCGATTGTGAATATTCCTGAATTTTTTCAGTGAATATCACAAATTATTCCTGCAAAAAATAGGATAAAATAAGAGTAAAGATAATTATAATATTTATAGCTATTCTTCCCAAAATAAGCGTATTGATGGGCATGTAAGTGTTTCTTTGTTATTGTCAGTGTAAAGAAATTCAAGTTAAGGCTTGAATAATAAAAAAACGGGGCTTTTTGCTGATTATTAAGAAAATTAGACTAATTTTGCGCTCAAAGTCAATATAGTACTAGTCTTGTTTCCCAATTCAGATGAAAATTCTCAATAATAATTAAATGCTAAAAAAGATAAAATGACTTTATTAATAACCATTACCACACCATATTAATGAAAAATTCTTTTTAGTTAATTATATCGGTTTAAAAAACAAATATAGTTTAAGTAATTCCCTCAACAAAAAACAATTAACAATAAAACCCACGACATGAGTTCAGAAAATATAAAGAAAAATATTCTTAAGCAATTGGAAAGTTTAACTCAGGACAGAGATAGAACAAATTTGCTTCGGAAATATGAACAGCAATTAATTGCATTCCTTGTACAACGCATTCCTATGTGGATTAGTTCCGATATGCTTACTGCCATCGGATATTTTGGTAACGTGATAATATTTGTATCTTTTATTCTGGCAAAAAGCGTAAACCCGGCTTTTCTTTTAATGGGTGTTTTTGGGTTTTTAGTAAGTTGGTTTGGCGATTCACTTGATGGCAGGATTGCTTATTTTCGTAATATACCCCGCAAATGGTATGGATTTGCCCTTGATATAACAGTTGACTGGATTGGTGTAATTATGATTGGCTGGGGTTTTGTAATTTATGCGGACGATTTCTGGAAAATTCTTGGATTTATATTTGTTGTTCTGTACGGTTGGGAAATGATTACAGCTTTGCTGAGATACAAAATCGCAAATAAGTATTCAATTGATTCAGGTTTACTTGGTCCAACAGAAGTGCGCATAGTGCTGTCTCTGATTTTTATTCTTGAAGTTTTAGTTCACGGATCTATTATTTATTCAGGAGTTATTGCATGTTTTATATTGTTCATTACAAATATCACGGATACTGTAAAATTGTTAAAATTGGCCGATGTCAGAGATAACGAAGAAAAACTTCAAGGAAAAAAGAGCGAAAATACTTGATAAAATCTTTGTATTTGCTAAAGCCCAGATATCTGCATTTATTGGAGGAATAACCGATTACTCAATAATGGTATTTGTTACTGAAGTATTTCATGTGCACTATACCATTTCTATTGCTATTGGCGGGGTTGTGGGAGCTGTAGTTAATTTTGGATTGAATAAAGGCTGGACTTTTCGAAATAAAAATATCCCTTATAAAAATTCGGGTTTAGTACAACTTCTTAAATTTATACTTGTTGTTTTGAATAGTATATTTATGAAATCATCGGGTACATTTATGGTGACTACTTACCTTGGGTTAGACTATAAAATCAGTCGTATATTTATTGATTTGTTTGTTTCATTGGCATTTAACTATACTTTTCAGAGGCTTTGGGTTTTTAAAAAGGCAAATATAGATTAAAGCAAATCACTGAATAAAGCATTTCGTCTAATCGGGAGTAATAACTTCTCAATTATCGAACAACTACTTGATAAAGGTCGTAAAAAAAATTTAAAAGGGTTCATTCAATAACGAATGAACCCTTTTCAGATTTTATAGATTGATTAATGATTGATAAATACCGGATAAGCAGCATGTTTATCACCATCTTTTATTTTAAAAATATAAGTTCCTGATTCAATATCTGTTATAGTTATTTTATCGCCAACAGCTTCTTTAACCAACGAACCATTAATCATGTAAATTTCCAATTTTGCATTTATTCCATTAATACCTTTTATATGAATGACTTCAGATGCCGGATTTGGATATATACTGAAATAATCAGCTTTTACATTGCTAACCGACAAAATTGGTTCGTCATAAAGCAACATATTATCTAATAAAATATCAGAAGTTGATGAAAATAAATAGAGATTTTTTCGTTCGATTTTCAGCCCTGTTAATGTCCAATCCGAAACATCAGGCAAACTGCTCAAATCCACTTCGTGAAATTCCCAACCAAAGAAATTCAAATCGCACAATTTCAGGTATTGAACTCCGCCGGGAATCGAAAGTTGTAACCATACTTCATTTCCGGTTAGGTCGCCAAATAAATGCAGACCAATAACTTTATCGGAAGATACATTCATGGGATTAAGTAATCCGAACAATGCACTACCCGGTGAATCTGTAAACGATGCCGTGAATTTATTTGAGTACGATCCAAATAGTTTAGTGGTTGATGTTGATACTGTTGCATTTGTAACTCCGGTACTTAAGTCAGGTGTAAAGCCATAATTCAAAGATTCAAAAGTGTCGATAGTTTCAGGGAAATTTTTTGCCACATCAACGGCTTTGAACTTTATTTGAATCGGTTCAACTACTCTCAATTCATCTTCGTCCATTGCTTCGCCATCTATTACCAGTGTATATTCTTTTCCCTGCACTAAGTTTTGTGATAAATTAAAATAACTTGATCCATAAGGTGATACGACGGAATTATTAACAACTGTACGAGTAGATTTGGTAATGACAGTGTTTGTTTCATCTAAAACTTTTATAGTAGTTGCAAGATTGGAAGTTTTCAATTTTTTATCAAAAATTAATCTGAAAGACGGATTGTTGTAGTGAACACCCTTATTCCCATCGAAAGGATAAGCTGCAATAAGTGATAAGCGGTTACGACTTTTGGTTTTGAACTGAAAACTGAAATCAGAAGTCATGCTCAAATTGTCGGGATGTGAAGCCGATTTGTTAAGTGTAATGGTATAGACTGTACTTCTCTCAAGAGGTTTGTCGGGTGTAAATCGCATTCGATAGTTGGAGTCTTCCCAGGTAAATTTACCACTCACATCCGGCGAAATACTAAAAGCCTGCTCGGTAGTTTGAGTATCCATATCCCAGTTAAATGTAATTGAAATACTTGCAGAAGCATTCACACTATCGGTAAGTGAAACGTTGGGTTCATAAGAAATAACTTGTGGAGGAGTATTTCTAACTCGATTCAATGCAAAATTAAAATACGAGATATTATGTGCAGTTACATTTATTTCCTGAGTTCTGGAATAATATCCTTCTTTTTCGGCTTTTACATGGTATAAGCCAGGAGTAAGATTTTTAAATGCAAAAACACCATTCTGAAAATTGTCAACTGTATAAGTTTCACCGGTCTCAATTAAAGTCAGTTTTGCTCCGTTGAGTGGAAGCATTTGATCGTTTCCTGCAAATTTATTGTATGTTGCTTCGTTTTTAATACGACTGTCGCGTACTTGTCCGGCAATTATGCTTTTGGGAATTTGCCCTCCATTAAAATAGTTGGTAAATGATTTAAAAAAATTCCAAGCTTCCAAATATTTATATTCCATATTCATAAGCCTGTATGTTTCAGGAATGTAGTCGTGCATAGCTCCTTCGGAAATAACTCCCGGTACATACAGCCCGCGCAGCACACCATATCCGTCGCTCCAACCCATAGCTGTGCGGGCAAATGTTTTGTCGCCTCTCACCGAGTAGCCCGATGACCAGGTTGTTATCTGGTTGCTATAGATGTTTTTAGCAATTTCGGTACTTATTTCCCTGCTTTTTGTTGATAATAGAGCATGGGCAGGATTTGCAGGGTTGAAAGTATTGTAAATTTGCGAATCAGTAGGGTCAACGCCCACATGCAGCATCAGTACATGATTGGCGACACCATTACCTGCATTACTATGAATGGACAAGAAAAAATCAGCCTGAGCGGTATTCGCCATTGTTACAATTTGTGATAGTGGCAAATCGTCGGCAGTAGTATTTGTTGTTCGCGAGATATTAACAGTAGCACCTGCTGATTCCAATAGTGAGCGAAGTTGCAAGCCTTTGTCAAGATTGCTCTGTGATTCCCAGAAACCGTTTTTATCGCCAGTTGAGAATGGAGCAATAACCACATTTCGGTCATCGCCATCGTTACCACCATGTCCGGGATTAATGTAAATCTTTACACCATTAAGGTTTTGAGCCTGAATGAAAAATATTTGGATAGTAAATATTATTAGAAAAAATAGCTGTTTCATGTTTTTTGTTCCAAGTTTCGTGTTATTTGAATAGTTGTATCTACCAACTTTTTTCTCAATTTTCTAATTTTTCACTAATCCACTTTAATGCTAATGATTTCAATTTCACCATTTTCACAATGATACGCTATTCGGTTAGCCTTGCCCGATGCTGTTGGATACATAGCAATTTTACCGGTTGTGCTAATTTCAGTTTTAGTATTATTAGCTACGGACATCATTACAATTTTTGACGAAATCACCTGATGTCCATCATCTTTATCTTCCATGCCTACTACATATTCATTGTTAAACCAAACAGGTGCATTCAAATAACCCAACGAAGCAAGTATTTTACCTTTCAAATCGCAAATATAGGTGCCTTTTCCGGCTGCTGTAAACAGAATTTTTTTACTGTCTGGCGACAACGAAACCCAGATATACCTACTTTCAGGCATATTCAACGGGTTTAAAAATTGTATTTTATTTGTATAAAGTAATATTTTAAGGTCATCATTGGCTGTAGCATAAACCGGCGTAGAAGTTGGTTTAGCTGATGTAGCCCGTAGTAGGTTTTTGCCCGAGAAAGCTAATATTCCATTGTTCAATGGTTGTACTTTGTTTAGGAATCGTTGAGGTGGCAATAATTCTTTTTGAGCTCGACTTTTTAAATCGAAACTCATTATGGCATTGAACCTGCGATTATTATCAAAACTTGTTTTCCGATAATAAACTTTACCGTTATCGGGAGCAAACTGAGGATCATAACCTGTACCTGCTTCCTTTGTTATTTCGGTTATTTGTTTTGTGTTGATATCAAACAAAGTAAGTCCGCCATAACCTTCCACTGTAAAAAGAAGTTTATCGCCGGAGGAATTCAATACCGGGTAGAATCCTTTTTGTGGTAAGGTTTCGTGCGTAACAACTTTTACTGTTTGTGCATTCGAAAAGAAAACTAAAAACAGAAAAACATTTACAAATAGAAATTTGGAAGTTCTCATATTATTGAAATTTAAAATTTATTGAATTAAAACAGTGGAACTATATTGTTCATTCCCGGCATTTACTTTTATTATATAAGTGCCGGGAGTCATTTTATCAAGCGAAATATTATATTCGTTTTTTGAAATGCTTTTAATATTTTCAGAATAAACTAACTGACCGGCAGTACTAAAGAAATTCACGTTCAAAATACCCGAATTATTGTTGTCGAGTCGGATGATTAATTGTTTGTTTTTCACCGGATTTGGATAAATAAATAAACCTTCTATGAATTGTTGTAAAGTGCCTGAAACAGCATATCCTTTATAGCTAAGTATTATATCTTTTAGCGCCAGTCGATATGCTTGACCTGATGTTTGTGAGTTGAGGTAAAAATTCAGATAATTCAAACGAATTGGATAAACGGAAATGTCAGAAACGTTAAATAACGACTCTACAGGAAATGAAATTGTTAGGTCAGAATTTTGAGTGAAACCTGTAAATTCTTTTGTAATATCGGTTGTGCTGTTATTTGCCCTAAATGAAAAAATTAATTTTGAACATGAAATATCTCCAATGTTATAAGTAAATTTTATTGTATCGGGTAAACTGTACAAGTTCATATTACCGATTAATTTAATGAAAGGAGCACGGGTTGAGTTAAAAACATAATTTACAACTGAACCATAAGTCCAGTTTTCTGGGAGATTCTGATAGTTTAATACAGCATTCAAAGCTGATGAAGCTTCCAATGACCAAGAGTTTGTGCTGAAGCTATCCACAACGAGTTTCCCATATTCAGGGACTTCTACATTGACTTTCAGAGAATCTTTAAAATCGCCAAGTGTACCTGTAATGTAGGTAGAACCATTCTGTAAACCTTTTAAAACTCCATTTTCAATAGAGCAAACAGATGGATTGTTGGCTTTCCAGGTAAGTGCTGCCGGTAAAACATCCATCGTATTGAGTCCAATAACACTTTGTACCTGAATTGGATATTCTCTTCGACTATCAATCAATATGGAATCCAGTCTGAATGCGATTTCAGCGGAAGTAACCAATTCTACTCGAAATAGAGTCGTAATACCATTGTAAGTTGCTGTAACAAAACCTCCATCATTGCCCGACGCAACAAACCTTCCATCGGCTGCAATTTCACCCACTTGAGGACTGCAACTTAACACAACACCTTGTAAATCTTTATTTATCAACATTCCATATTGGTTATAACCTAAAAACATGGGCTTGAAAACACCAAATTTGGGTAATTTAATAGTTGTGTTATATGGTTTTATTTCGGCAACTGTATTATCTGTTGGAGCAGTTGATACAGCAAAAATTGAGTTGGCAACAGCACGTTCAGTTCCATCGCTTGGCACATTCATTGGTCCAAAGCTTTTTACATACATGCTACTCGAACCACCGCCATCCATATTAAAAGCAGTATAAGCGCCGGCGCTTTGCATTATTTGGGCTAATTGTTTGGTTGTAACTCCCGCCGATAAACCACGACCATCGACAACGCAAAAGATAACTGTTTTTTTATCCTCAGAATATCCAATTCCGGTGCGTGGATGTAATTCGTTCCATACATCGGTAAGTTCAACAACTCCGTTTTTTAACATAGGCGCACGTGCTTCGCCACCTATTGCATTGCTGTAAGAATCATTTATACCATCAAGAGTCATTGTAATTTCAATGGTGAGTTCATCATTCTCAGCAAGTGTGTTTAGTAGAGTTTGAGAAGTGCCGTGACCTGACAAAACAGCATGACCTGCCGGAAGAGACATATTACCTTTTCCAGTTTCAATTTTTATTACTTTTGCTTTGAGTGTTTTATTTACTCCCCATATTTCTCCATCTTGTAGTTTGATTAGAACTTCAGTTCCATAAGGGTTTGTACGGGTTCCCTTCCCGTTGTGCTGATTGAAAAGTACTAATTGGTTAGCTTCTCTCAGGTGATTAACGTGGTCTATTGTCCAGACTTCATCCTTGAGTTTTGCTTTAATGCCGTATGTAAAAAGACCAATAGCTGGTTGCTGTTGTTCATTGAATGCAATAGATTTTCTGTTGCCTGCAGGTGGTGTTGCAATTTGTCCATCAATCAGCGTACAACCAGTCGGTAATCCTACATATCCGGCAGTTACATAAAAATCACCATTTGTTCCGGCAAAATATTGAGCACCTTCTTTGCTTTTACGATTGGCTAAAACTGAAGGTTGCTCGCCCATATAAATGGAATCGCGCCCCAGTGCTGCCTTAAAAGTTAAGTGCGGATTGGTAGCATCTGCTTTCAGGAAAAAAACATCGAGACGATTGTTGCTTCGCAGTCGCAGTGAGGTATAATAGGTTCCCGGACCTACTTTAAAATGTGCGAGAGTATCGATGCTGTATGTTTTGTTATCGATAACAATGGAAGCAGAATGTAATGGAATGCCGTAGGTGGCAAGTAGTAACCAGCAAGTGGTGATAAAAAAGTGGAATGTAGTAGAAAGGCTTGTTTTTGTGACCGGGTGAAAATTTGTGTGGAGGATTGACATGATGCCTGTTAGTTTGATTGTATGATATACATTTGAAGGAAAACGCAGAGTGCGTAAAGACATTTGCTTAACGTACTCTGCGTTTTGAGGAGGGCATTTTGCCCTTGTTACTATTGAATTATAATTTTCTGAACCTTGCGAGCTCCATTGAAGTCAATGAGGTTAACTATAAACACGCCTTTTGCATCGGGGGCAGAAATTTTAGAAGCATTCATTGCCATAGCAACCCGTTGACCTGTTGTGTTGTATAGTTCGATGTGTGCAACTGTTTCAGAAAGAATGATGTTGCGTTCGTTTAACCTGATCATAACTCCTGATTCATTCGGATTATTAACACCATTTCCTGCGTTAATTTTGAATTCATAAACACCATAACCATTTTCGCCGGTGTATAAATACAGAGTTGCAACTTTGTTAACCTGATCTACTTCAACCGATGGAACAGCTGAACGATAAGGGTTAGAAGCTGCACCCATTCCTGCTGCAGGAAGTGTCCATAATGATTCTAATCCGCTGAATTCCTTGCCTGCATTGGCCCATTTAAATAAACGGAAGGCAGAAGGAGGTGTTCCAAGTGTATTGGTCGATGCCATTAGGAAGAAGTATTCGCCGCCTAATTCAAATTCAATCAAGCCATTATGTCCCTGTTTGTTGCTGATTCCTACCGACCAGTCTTCAACTTCTTTAGGAACGTTATAGAATCCATCAACTACATTACCATCCATGTCGATTAAGGTTGGAAGCGTTGCATTTCCATCTAAATAGAAGAAGTTTGGATCCACAGGGAATATTTGTGGAGCGGTACCTGGATTAGTTAATGCAGTCAAAAATGTTCCAGCAGCATCTGTGTCAATGATAATAACCTCAGCTTTACCAGCTACTCCATTGGTAATAGTCCATTTGTATGCTTCCATTGCCGAAGCGTTGGCTGCCATTATTATTCCATTTCCATTAACATCACCATACACGCCAAAGGCATCAAAACGAACTAAAGCCGCAGCAAAGTCAGGATTATCTTTCAATATCTCATCGATAATTAATGTTCCATTTCCGGTTGCAAGGTCAATTTTCCATACCTGGAATGGTTGAGCAATTGAAGTGGTCAAATTGCTTATCAAAATGTTACCTGCACCATCTTGCTTAATATCGTTGTATTGAAGTGTACCTGCCAGATAAGTGCTATCAGCTGTGTTGGCTGCATTTCTTGTCGTGTGAAGGAAAATATTTGAAGCTAATGTAATAGGAGTAAGTTTCAAACCTGTTGCGCCATCTACTACATTAATTCGCTTGTGTTCTCTGTCAATAAAAAACATTTTTCCATTTTTTGCAGTCATTCCACGAACCATTTGAGCTGATCCTATCGGATTAGCAGAAAGGTTATCGAGGGTATTAGCCACTAACCACTTGCTTGTCATAGTGTATTTGCCTTCATTTTTGGGTGCGTAAACAGCAGGGTCAGGTCTTGGAACAGGTGCAGCAGAAACATTGGCACCGGAACCTATTAATATGATGTTTGATGCGTAGCTTACCACTGCTTTTACATTTACCTTCGTATTAACCGGAAGTGTCGATGGATTTAAGCCAGCAAACAATTCAATAGAATTTCCGGCATCGTCAGTCAGTGTTACGTTACCGCTTCCGTAAGCCGTAATTGTCAAACCTTCAAGATATAAATACTCAAACATATAGGCTGCAGGATCGGCTTTTAATGTTGCCAAAGTAATGGTTTGATGTGCAGGGACTGTTGCGGTTTCTTTGGATGACAAGGTTGCGTTGGTAACTTTTTTATAAGTACCCAATGCTGTAACTAATCCGGAAATGGTAATTTTATCACCGGCAGCAACTTGTTGTCCTTCTGTAAATTCGATCAAAAGACCTGCCGTTGCATCCTGTACATATACAGTCTTTTCGTTAACGTAAGTAATTATACCTCCTGCTTTTGTCGAAGTTCCTGCTGAGAGGGCTTTTACTTCTGCACAGGTAGGAATATATTCTACCCATTTGGCATATAAAGTTTTGTCACCTTCTGCTCCTGCAGCGATGGAAGTTATCTTATTCCCTGTAAATGCTGAATTATCGTACCATCCATCAAAAGTAAAACCTTCTCTGTATGGGTTGGGGATGATTATTTCTTTAGTTCCGTCGTAAGTAGCAGGTCCGGCAAAAGCATGTTTCCATGTTGGAATAAAAGCTTCAGGTTGTCCGGCTACGGCATAATCAGATGAAACAGGCCAAGTAGCACGTTTTTTGCTTGTAAAAAATGCCGATACTTCGTAACGCCAGTAAGCATTCTCGGCTTCAGCAATTGCTGCAACTCCTTGTGCTGTAACGTTTTTTACTATGTAATCATGTAGCCAAAGCCATTTTGGAGTTTTAATTACTCCCCACATACTTGTGGCAAAAGTCGGTATCCGAACTACAGGATCGCCTGCAGCTAAAATTACATCAAGTGCTTCCCAAGTGTACCATGTGGCTGTGGTCGCAACTGAGTATTGCGTGTTGTAATCCTGATTCAATCCGACGAGCATGTCAGCTTTATTTTTCCAACCGTAGTCATTTGTTACACCACCATTCAGTTGGTAAGTGATGTTTCCGCCTGCTGCATACGACAATAAAGCTACGCTGCAAGCTGTAATTAGTAAAGTAATCTTTTTCATAAAACAAAGAATTTTTAGTTGATAATTGAAAATGATATAAGTTTATGATATATATAAAAAATATAATTGCAAAGAACAAAAGCAAAACACAGGAGATAAATACCTGCAAATTTTAAAGTTCATTTTTTTTGTTTTGAGTTATATTGCATTAATAAGCTTTTTATAGTTTGATTTTTATTGCTTTATCTTTGTTTGCTGTGTTTATTCTCATCAGATAAAAACCTTTTCCTAAACCGGAAAGATCAGGATTCAACTTGTTCTTACCTGCACTCAGATTAAATATTTCTTTTTTAAGCAAAATACCCGTTGCCGAATAGATTTGGAGAGTAGCTGACTCATAATCATCTGAATCTATCACAATATGGCAGTTTCCCGCAAAGTCGAAATAAGCATAACAGAAATCTGAATTGTTAATATCATGTATCCCAGAAGTGTTTTTCAGAAGTACAGTTACAAAATCAGAAGGATTGGTCATCCCTGTACTGTTTAAAGCTCTTACCCGAAGATAATATGTTCCATCTGTCAGATTATTGTAAACGGCTTTGTATGTATTTGCGTCAACAGCTTTCAGAGTTGTACTTCTTGTAGGGAAAGTTGAACTTTGCGACAATTCAGCGCGGAAACCCTTTGAAGCTTGTTCTTGCCATGAAAGTTCAATTTCAGTTCCGTAAATGGTAACACCATCAGCAGGTGAAGTCAATACCGGTACAGGAACAGGTACTTCTTCGGTGATAAAATAAATACGTTCAGAAATTGCCTGTATTTCTCCTATATTAGCTTTTACACGTGCATAGTAAGTTGTTGTGGTTGCTAATAGACCGCTTGGAACGATGGCCGATGTGTTTTGTAGGTTGGTTGAATAAACCAATGTAGTGAAATCTGATTTATTAGAGATTTCGAGTGTGTAAGTTGCTCCCTGACCAATGTTTGTCCATGTGAATTCTGGTGTCATCGATACATTCTCAGTCCCATCGGCTGGAGACGTAATTTTAAATTTAGTGCCGGAGAAATTACGTACTTCCGATATAGTTACTGCTGCATTTGGTCTGATTGATTTGATGCGCCAATAGTAAGTTGTATTTTCCTTGATGTTGGTTTGTAATCCCGAATAAAATTCAAAACTTGTAGTTTCGCGTGAAGAAATGGGTTTTGTAAAGGATGCATCTTCCGCCAATTCCCAAATATAATAAGTTGTATTAGCCACAGGTAACCACGAAAATAAAACAGGTAGCACGATGCTTGTTGCATTTTGAGCCGGATATGTCAGTTGTGCAACACCAACAGTAGTAGCCGTTTCACCTAATACACGCGGTGGAAATTCATTTCCAAAACGGTCGTACACAGCTACTGCTATTGCATGTGAAGCTGTGTTTATTTCTGCGGGAAGGGTAAAACTTTTGGTATAAGATATTCCAATTAAGTATTTTGAAGTGGTGAAAATATCTGCATCGCTTATGTTAGCCCTTGGTATAGCGTAAATGCTGTACCGAACTATGTTGTTCGCATAATTCCAGCTCAGATTTTGACCTGACAAGAACAGACTTTCCACCAAACCTTGTGTGGGTGCTTTTTTCCATCCGTATGCTGCCCGCAATGCTCTATTTTGATTCGGATTTTCTTTTAATGCATTAAGTGTAGTTTGTGCCAAATTGTTGGTGCGGAAATAAACACTTCCTGTTGTGCCATTTAAGTCAGCATCGCGATTGACGTTTATTTCATTTGTCAATTCAGTTGAAGAAAAAGTACTGGTGTTGCTTGAATAAAAGTGCCTTCCAAAGAAATTGGAGATTTTTGCCCACCATGGACTCAGTTTTGAATAGTCGTTGGTTGCATGTCCTATTGTCCAGTATAATTGCGGTGAGATGTAGTCAATCGATCCCTGACTAAGCCACGCAAGCGGGTCACTGTAAATGCTGTTGTATTGCCAATCACTACCCACCGGACACTTTTCAACTCCATACTTATTAGCTACGTTTATGTCTGAAGTAGCAACACCTGCCGGACTTACACCGAAAGTTACATAAGGTTTAATACTGTTGATGCGTGTTTGTACATCTTTTATCATTTGATTGACGTTATCGCGCCTCCAGTCACCCCTTGAAAGTGCTTTGGGATTGTAAAGTTGGAATTGTTGTTGATCCATTGCATCTGTTGTGCCTGATACATAAAAATAATCATCGAACACAATGCCATCGACATCGTATTTATTCAGAATGTCAGCAACTACATCGCAAATACGCTGCCTCACTTCAGGTATGCCAGGGTTAAGTATTTTCGTATAACTGCCGTAATCAAGCAGCCAGTCAGGGTGTGCATTTGCATAATCGTTAGGTCGATTTCCATGTGATTCTGCTGCAGTAGAATAACGATATGGGTTCATCCATGCGTGCACCTCGATGCCTCTGGCGTGACCTTCTTGTATAATAAATGCCAATGGATCCCAGCCTGGGTCGGCACCTCTTACAGATGAAAGGTATTGACTCCATGGTTCATATTGAGAATTGTAAAAAGCATCACACATTCCCCTTATCTGAAAAAAAACCGTATTGAAGTTTGCTGCCTGCAATTTATCAAGTACCGAAATTAATCCTGATTTTTGTACGTTTCGGGCTGCCTCACGCGATGCTTCATTGGTGCCGGTAGCTTCAGGTACTGTAGTTGATGGCCAGTCGAGTCGCCATACTGTTGAAAGCCATGTGGCACGCACTTCACGCTTAGGTGTTTGTGCGAATGTTATTTGAACAAAAAACAATAGTAAAAGAATACCCCTAACCCCTAAAGGGGGATAGAAATTAGTATTGTTTTCTTTATATTTTCTAAAATTCATTTTATTTAATCTTTTATAAATATTGTATTTTCCCCATTAGTAATGGGTTTTTTTCTTTCCCCTTTAGGGGACGGGAGTCTAAAACAACTTCGATTTGCTATTATTTACAGCGACACCATATACCTCAATTCCTTCGATTACATGTTCAATTTTTTTTGTTGCCGGGTTGTAGCGCATTAATCCGGATTTTACCTCGTCTGGATTTGCAGAGCGCAATCCAAAGTAAACACAACCTGTAGCTTCGTCTAAGGTCAATTGAGAAATACCTATGAACTCACCCGATGAACCTTCTCCTTTGCCGGGTTCTGTTATTGGAGTAACACTTTTCCCGTTTGTTGTGAGTAGTTTGTATGGAGCTAGATTGCTTCTGGTTCCACCAATTGCACTTAATTGTTCCAATGTACATCGGTATAGTCCTTCGTAACCCGTATCATAAATGCTGAAATAAATAACCTGATTTTTACTGTCCCAAACCAGAGACTTTGGACTCATTCCTGATAAAGCTACTCCGGCAGCAGGGGCGGGTTGCCCACCGGTTATAGGCTCAGGAAGTATATCTGCATCTGTGAAACGGAAAATACCAGATCCATTAAAAGTTTTGCACCAGAACCAGGTTCCGTCAATTTTTGTGAAACAGGCACTTATTGATCCATAACTCCAACCATTGCCATAATAACCTAATGTAGCATTTTGTACAAACCATGGATAATCAGTTGTTGAGAATACTTTGTTGCGTTCGGCAAGACCAATTTTACAGATTCCTGTATTTCGATTGGCAAAAAACAAGTTGGAACCTTCAATATAACCATAGAACTGGTCATTGAATGCTGCTCCGGTATTGGTCAGCAAGGTTTCAACTTTTGAACCGTCTTTCGACATTAAAGTAATCCTACCATCTCCCAGTGTTCCGTTTTCATCATTTACATATGTAAACTGTTGTCCGCAATCCAGAATGTAAAGCGAGGCATCATTAAATAAGATATTCAACGAATGTTTTCCTGAAGATACTCCCATGTCAAAAGGATTTATATTCATTCCAACGGGTTTATTGTTAACTAATTTAAGCGCCATAATGTTTCCCCCTTTTACGGCGTAATATAATGTGGGTACATCCTGATTGTATGCTACCTGAACATTGACCTTTCCTTCTTCTAATTGTCTGCCTGCAAGTTTAACTTGTAAGCGTACCGTTTGCGAACCAACGTGGCTGAATTTCAATTTACCCGGATTCATTGCCGTAGATGTGCTGACCGGATTGCCATTTTCATCGGTAGTTCCCTGCGGAAATATCCATAAATATTCCTCGGGAAGATTTTCCGGATTGGGCAGTTCAACAGAAATATTAACAGGAGTTGAAAGTACTTCACATATTCCACCTTCAATGTTATCAATGGTCATGATTGGAACAATGTCCTTGATCATAATGGGTTGACTGCTATATTTCAAATCTGCAATGGTCAGTTTTACCTGATAGGTTCCTGCTATAGCGTATTTATATGTTACTTCCTTGCCGATTACAGGAGCACTTCCATCTCCGAAATCCCAGACACATTCTCCTTCAAGGCTGGAGTTACTTGTGAATTTTATAGTTGCACCTACATAATAATCCAACCGATATGTGTCGTCTGTAACTTCGTATGTAAATGCCACAGCAGCCGATGGTAATTCTTCTATTTCCGGTTCGTTGTCAATACAACCGTAAGTCAGGTATCCCAGTAGGCTAATAAACAAATACTGTAATATATGTGATTTTGTTTTCATGTGCTGCTTTGATTTTATATATAGAAAATAAACAAATTCATTTAATTGATATCTATTCTTTTTGATACCGTTAATCCATAAACCTTGCGGGTATCGTAAACCCGCATCCTTGCTTCTAAATAATAGGTTCGTTTGTATTCCACATTATATCCAGCAGGGCTTTCAATCAGACGGTCGAATGCAATGCTGTTGTACAAGGTTCTGATATCTTCCGGTACAGGTGTTTTGCCATTTGCATCTTTAGGAAAATGGTACACATATCCGTTTGAGTTGGTGTCGAAGGTAGAATCGGTGTGTTGTTTGAAATTGTCCATTAAACTCAATCCAAGTAGCATGTTTTTAAAATCAGCATATTTCATGAGGTTATAAAGGCTGTCTTTGAAATGTTGCATATAACCTATTCCGAAATAGTTATCCATTTTTGTTGAGTCGAACACTTCCGGTTTAACCCATGCAAAAGGTTTTAATGTTCCGCTCACGGGAAATGATGACACGAAGGTGAATGCGTGTAGCGAATCGGACCACACAGCCAGCGAATGCGGAAATTCCTGAATTTTTTGCCCAATACGTTTTTCTTCCTGTGTTATTGAGTTGATGGTATAAGCAAATGTTGTAACCCATGGACAAGAAACACTTTTCTCTTGTATTTCAATTATGTTATACCAAACTTCTGAGTGATCTATTTCTACATCTGATGTAGTATAATATTGTATATTAAAAGATGCATTGGATCCTGCACTGACAGTAGAACTACTTACTTCCCAGTAAGCTTGCGGTCCTACATTCCCTGTTATCACATTTTCATCGAAAAAGTCGTTTTTTTCGCATGAAGACAGTGCTATTAATATCAAACCATAAAAGATGCCCCTCCAAGCTTCTCCCCATAGGAGACTTTTAATAATGGAGTATTTTGATTTCATATTCATTGTGTTTTGTGTTTATTATTAACAAAATATTTATTTTCGAGCAATCCATTTTTTTGTTGAAACTTAACTAAGAATTATTTCCATTCATCCGGATCGCTGGCTGTTGCTTTGTTGCTGGTGTTTTTTGCCCATATCATCCTTTTTTTCAACCATTCGTGATTCTTAAAAGCACCTAATCGTTCCAGTTCCTTGCGGTTATATTTATCTTCTGTTTCAGGGTCATAGTTAAGCCTGTTTATCCAGGCGTTAGGTGATAGTTCTGAATTCTTGCCAAATGCATCTTCCTGCATCCAGTAGGGTTCGTATAAGTTGTACGGGCGACGCAGTGAGTATTCTGTGTTGAAATCGGCAACCGTAAAACTTGTTCCTGATCCCTTATGGCAGGTTTTAACTGTGTAAACTGCTACGTCATCATACTTTATTCCATTGGTTTTGCTGCTGTAATTATAACGTCGCATGTCGTTCCATTGTTCCGGGTGTAAATACATAGCTACATATTTTTGCTGCATCAAATCAGCAATAGTAAATGTAGAAGCACCGGGTAAACGAACATCAAAGAATAATTTGTAACGTTTTACTGCATTTGTGCCATCAACTGCTTGTACCGGCTCCTTTATATTCAATCGTTCAAAATTACGAAGCACAGCAGATGTCGTTGTATTATACGCTGCGCTTTTATCTCCGCTCCAATATTGTGCTTCAGCTTTTATAAATAATAGTTCTTCATCGGTTATCAATGCAATATAGCCATTGTTTTTTGTGTAAGGATTGCTTCCCGAGGCCGATGCGTATAAATCAGGATAATAGGTAACTTTCATTGATACATCCATACCAATATTGCTTTCCAACCAGCGAATGGCATCACTTCCACTGGCTCCAGTGCCTCTGGGTGTCATCAGTTTTTCTGTTCGTGGATCCAGCGCTGATAAGCGGGTTGTCAGACGGTTAGGGTAACTGCCTAAAATAGCATAAGCAAAGAATTTTGTGGGTGTTGATGATGCCAGTCGATTTCCTCGACTTTCCCATGCGTTAATAATAGGAGCAGATGTTCCCCATGGGCAATTTTGTTCATTAGTTCCTCCGGCGTAGTTATAATGTGGTTCTTTCCAATCAGGATTGTTAAGGATTTCATCCACAAGTTCTACTATACGGTTGCAAACGGCCGGAGTATTTTCCCAATTCGGAAGTTTACGCAGCCATAAACGTGCACGTAATGCTTTGGCATAAAGTCCCCACTTCTTCAGATCACCTTTATAAATACGATCCATTTTTTCAGTAATCGGAATGTTGTTAGGATTGTTGATCCAATCAGGATTTTCATACAATGCAACTAATTCATCTGCTTCCCTGAACATCCAGTCGTATATTTCTTCCTGTGTGTCGTATGTGGGTGATGTAGATGTATAAGCGTTGGATCGTGGCATTGGTCCAAAAACATCTGTTGTCAACATTGTAGATTGAAGCATGATGGTGCGACCAATGAGAATGAAGTTTTTAGAATCAATTTTTTCGGCAGCACGAATCATTTCATTGATATTGGCTCCCAAGTCGTAGAAATGTCTTCGCCATTGTGGGTGTCGGTTCATTGATAGAAACTCCCAACCCTGACTATAAGCATATACTCCTGTCTGGCTCTTGGATGGTGTTGTCAATGCCTGTGAAAGATAAACGCTATATTCTGCATGGTCGTAAATCATTTGCGAAGCATAAAAACAAGCAGTTGGTAGCGCCTGATCAACAGTAATGGTGGTCGGGCTGTCTTTGCTGGTATTTATGTCCAGGAATTCTTCGCAGCCGGAAAACATCAACATAACCGGTATGCTCAATGCTATATATTGGTAGATTTTCATATCTTATGATGTTAGTTATGAATGATTAAATATCTCAAAATGTGGCAGTAATCCCAAAATTAAAATTGCTGGTGTTTGGAACTGAATAATTATCAATTCCCGCAGAGCCTGTACCTCCAGCACTTGTGTTCGCATTCAGACTTGGATCGGCGCCGGTATATTTCGTTAACAGTAATAAATTATTTCCTGTAAGCGAACAGCGCAAACTTGTAAAAGCAGTCCTTTTGACAAATTTAGATAAATCATAATTCAATGTCAAATAACTCAGACGAATGTATGATCCATCTTCAACAAAATTTGAACTTACAGCATAAAAGTAATTTGTAATTGTCTGGTTATCAAGTGTAATTGCTGTTGTGTTTGGTTCAAAAGAACCATCTGCTTGTTGTACAACTCCATCAACCACTATTTGACGTCCACGGTATTTTTCGAGCATTTTACTCTGACCATTGGAAATAAGCCCTCGACCGGTAACATTTACCACATCGCCACCTAAGCGTCCTTCCAGCAGAAATGACATTGATGCGTTTTTAAATTTTAAGGTATTTGTTATGCCCGAACGAAAAAGGGGTTCGCGGTTTCCGATATATTTGTTTTTGTTCGGGTCAATTTTTGGGTAACCATCAGATCCTACAATTATTTTTCCATCATCAGTTCGTAAATAATCTTTTCCTGACAGTCCGGTTGTTGATTCTCCCAGATATGCCGATGTGTAAATATCGCCATATTGTGTTCCTGTAATTTCAGCTACTTCTTCAGGCAGTCTTGCAACAGTTCCCCGGTTTAAACCAAAATTAAATGTGGTTGTCCATGAGAAATCATTGGTTTTAATAATGTCCTGATCTAACGATAGTTCTATACCTTCGTTACGAATGGCACCTTCGTTTCGGGTTTGCAGTATATAGCCTGAAGATGGCGATACGCGTACAGTAACTATTTGGTTGTCAACTTTTACCGAATAATATGCTATGTCTATTCTTGTTTTGCTTTCGAAAAACCGTAAATCGGCTCCTATCTCCCATGAGTACGACATCTCTGGCATAAGGTTTCTGTCGGCCGATGACAAGGTTGGGTCAATACCGTAGCCATTATCGGGGTACGTTGCAAACTGTTTATACCGGCGATCGTATAAGTAAGGACTTGTATCCTTGCCTACCACTGCGTAATTGCCACGTAACTTACCATAGCTGAATATATTATTGCTCAGTTTAAATAATTCGGAGAACAGTAAACCTCCGGTAATTGATGGATAGTAGTATGGATTTGTTATTATTGTAGAAGACCAGTCCCACCTGCTTGTGACACTTAATGATGCGAGTCCTTTGTAATCACCACGAATTTCGCCAAAATAACCGAACATTCGTTTCTGGCTGTGTCCGGCAGTGCGATCGTCAAGATAAATATATTTGCTGTTAGTGTTGCTCAAGCTGTAGGTTCCGGGGATGATAAAATCTCTACCGGAGTTGGAAGTGGAAAAACCTTCCTGTATTTTCAGGTCAGCTCCGGCCATTAAATCAATGCTGAATTCGTTTGGTAATTCAATTTTATAAGTGGCCAGCGTAGTTGCCGAGAGTAATTGGCTTTGGCTCATCGATGTGCTGTATGAACCTAATAAATCTTTGTCCATATCGTCGATATCTTTACTCGACAAATAAGGTGAATTGGCATATTTTTCAAGAAATTCATAATAGGCATTCAGATTCTGTTGGTATTCTTGCAATTCTGCCGGAGTTGCATTTTCAGCAGGATCAGCGGGCTTACCTAAATGAGGAAGCACTACAGTGTCATCAAAACGGGGCACTGTATATCCGTCGTAAGCGTAAGAGTTGGTATCATAACTTACCCTACCGGTAATATTAAGATTTCTTGCCGGTTTCCACTCAAGTGATCCGTTCAGAATATTTCTTAATCTCCGGTTGATGCCATAATCGTTATAGCGTGAATACAGAGGGCTTGTAGGGGATAAATGTTTTTTTCCTTCTCCATCAGCATAATATAGAAAGCGGGGATACCCATTTGTCAGTTCGTAATCAGTAATGTCACTTGTAATCGGATAATTGTAAACTGACGACATGCCCGTTGAAGAAAAGGCACGATATGTATTTTCCTGAATATTCGCAGAAAAGTTAAACGTTAGCGTTTTAAGAGGTTGGTAAGTCCCTTTTAACAAGACTCCCAACTTATTCAGATAATCATTAGGAACTATCCCGTCGTTTTTTGAATAATTGACTGATGCGTATGTTTGAAATTTTTCACTTCCGCCACTCAAACTTATGTCATATTTTTGATAAAAACCATTCTTAAGAAAATTATTTACATTATCGTAAATTTTTTCACCCGGATTAAGTGGTGGTCCCCATCCTCCTGTTGCTTTGTCAACGTAAAAGCCCTGAGAGCCGGGCGCATAACTTGTTTGTATCTGTTGCAGACGGGTTGGAATGTCATATTGCCAGCTTCCATTTACAGTAGCGGTTACTTTTCCCGGCTGACCTTTTTTTGTGGTAATCATTATTACGCCGTTAGCAGCATTAGTTCCATAAAGTGCAGCTGCTGCTGCTCCTTTCAATACAGTGACGTTTTCAATGTCATTCGGATTAATATCGGCTGCATTCGTTCCGCTTCCCGAAATCGGCATACCATCAAGGATGAATAATGGTTCGTTGCTCTGACCATTATTAATGGATGAAATACCACGAATAATCACTTGTGTGCCAGAATTTGGAGATCCGCTCGAATTGGTAACACTTAAACCGGCTATTTTGCCCTGCAACGCATTGACAAAGTTTGATGATTTGCTTTCAGTTAATACATCAGAATTCACACTTTGAACAGCAAAATTCATCCTTTTCTTTTCTTGTCGTACACCCATGGCGGTAACTACTACCTCATTTATATTTACTGCAGTTGAACCTAATACTATATCCAGTTTGTTGGTTGAATTCACTTTGCGTTCTACCTTCTCGGCGCCCACATAGCTGAAAACCAGTGTAGCTCCGGCATTTACTGTTAGTGTGTATTTGCCTTCGTAATTGGTTATAGTTCCGTTAGTGGTTCCTTTTTCAACTACTGAAGCTCCGATAATTGGCAATCCGTCATCTTTCGAAGTTACAACACCTGTGATTGTTGCTTTTTGCGAAAAAACTGACAGGCATATAAAAAAGAATCCGACAAATAATAGTATGGCTCTTTTCATAAATCTGATTAAATTACTTTATAATAGAATTTTGTGAATATTTTAAATAAAAATGCAAAAATGCTTATGCAAAATAAGTCAAAAGAAATCAACATACAACCTTCTTACTTATGTTTAATAACATATTAACAATTAATTCATTTTTGTTTGCCCGAATTCTGAATTCTGTAAGCATCAACAGCTTTTTTTACTGATCCATGAATTAATAATATGTTTTTAGCCTGATCGTAACCGATACCTAATTCATCAACAATCATTCTGGTTCCACGATCCACTAATTTCTGGTTCGACAATTGCATATTCACCATTTTATTACCTTTTACGCGGCCCAGCTTTATCATCGTCACTGTCGTAATCATATTGAGCACAAGCTTTTGCGCAGTTCCTGATTTTAATCGGGTACTGCCGGTTACAAATTCTGGCCCTACAATAACTTCAATTTTTATTTCGGCCTCATTGGCTACCGGCGAATCGGGATTGCATGAAATGGATGCAGTTAATATTCCGTTATCACGGGCATTTCGCAATGCTCCTACAACATAAGGTGTTGTTCCGGAAGCTGCAATACCAATAACCGTATCATTTTGGTTTATGTTTCGCTCAAGCAATTCCTGCCAGCCTTTTTCAATATCATCTTCGGCGTTTTCCACCGGATTGCGTAAAGCAGTATCTCCACCTGCAATCAATCCAACCACCAAATGCGGAGGCATGCCAAAAGTTGGTGGAATTTCCGATGCATCGAGTACACCAAGTCGCCCGCTCGTTCCGGCGCCTAAATAAAAAATCCGACCGCCACGATGCATTCTTTCAATGATTTTCTCGACAAGTATTTCAATTTGGGGTAAAGTTCTTGATACTGCCAATGGAACCTTCAGGTCTTCCTCATTCATTTCTGAAAGTAAATCATGAACTGATTTTTTATCTAAATTTTCGTGAAGCGAGTTTTGCTCTGTAATTTTTTGAAATGCCATTTTACTTTATTTGTTTCTATAATTTCAAAATAAATAAAATTTGATGTTAATTTATATTCATTAAATTGATATATAGTTGTTTATTAGATGTTCAGTGACTTTATTTTGATAAATTCAAAAAAATATTTACACAGCAAAGATAGTGTTTATATGTAAAATTAATATAAAAATATAGGAAATTTGTAAAGAGTTTTTTTGATAAATTAATTTGCTAAATCAGATTAAAAATAATCATGTATGTGGTTTTCGGTAAAATAATTAAGATACAAAATTATTTAGAATGTTATACTTTCAATTTCGTACATTAATGACGATTATACAAACAATATTTCACACACAATAAATTAGTTTTTAAAGAGAAATCTATTTTTTGACAATAAAATTACTAATTCAATTTTGATATTTTCATCTTGTCTCTGTCATTCTGTCACACTTTATCTGCTGGCATTTTTTTTGCCAAATCATTACCCCGGAATACTGTTTGAGAAATTGTGACAACTTCAAACATCAAACTTTACATACAAACAACTAATAAACATATAAGAAAAAATGAGCAAAGGAAACATTGGGGTAACGAGCGATAATATCTTTCCCGTTATCAAGAAATTTTTGTACAGCGATCACGAGATTTTTTTGCGTGAATTAGTATCTAACGCCGTGGATGCTACCCAGAAGTTGAAAACATTGGCTTCGGTAGGCGAATTTAAAGGTGAGTCCGGCGATCTTACAGTTCGCATTTCAATTGACAAGAAGAAAGGTACTTTGACCATTTCCGATAGTGGAATTGGTATGACTGCCGATGAAATTGATAAGTACATTAACCAGATTGCTTTTTCGGGTGCTGAGGAGTTTCTCGAAAAGTATAAAAACGATGCACAGGCCATTATCGGTCATTTCGGACTTGGTTTTTATTCTTCGTTTATGGTTTCCAAAAAAGTGGAAATTTTTACTCAATCGTACAAAGAAGGAGTTGTGGCACAACATTGGTCGTGCAAAGGCGATCCTGAATACACACTTGAAGATTCCATAAAAGCCGATCGGGGAACTGATATAGTGCTACATATCGACGACGATAACAAGGATTTTCTGGAAGAAACTAAAATTCAGGAATTGCTTACTAAGTATTGCAAATTCCTGCCTGTAGAAATTGCTTTTGGCAAGAAAAAGGAGTGGAAAGATGGCAAAAATGTGGAAACTGATCAGGACAATATTATTAACAATACAAATCCTGCCTGGACCCGCAAACCTGCCGACCTGAAAGACGAAGATTATGCTGCTTTTTATCGCGAATTGAATCCATTGAGCGAAGATCCCTTGTTTCACATTCACCTCAACGTGGATTATCCGTTTAACTTGACAGGTATTCTGTATTTCCCAAAAATCAAGAACAACATTGACATGCAGCGCAATAAAATTCAATTGTACTGCAATCAAGTGTATGTAACCGATCATGTTGAAAACATTGTACCAGAATATCTTACGCTGTTGCACGGTGTGATTGATTCGCCGGATATTCCGCTGAATGTTTCGCGTAGTTATTTACAAAGTGATGGCAATGTGAAGAAAATTTCGAGTCATATTACCAAAAAAGTAGCTGATCGTTTGGCTGAAATTTTCAAAACCGATCGTCCTGAATTTGAACTGAAATGGGATAATCTGAAAGTATTTATTCAGTATGGAATGCTCAGCGACGAGAAATTCTACGAACGTGCAGAGAAATTTGCTTTGTTGAAAAACGTTGATGGTAAATACTTTACCTTTGAAGAATATAAAGCGTTGGTAGGCGAAAACCAAAAAGACAAAAACGGCGATTTGATTTATCTTTACGCTAACAATTCAGACGAACAGTACAGTTATATTCAACATGCCAAAGACAAAGGTTACGATGTGCTGATTATGGACGGTCAATTGGATGTACATGTGGTGAGTCAGTTGGAGCAGAAGTTCGAAAAAACTCGTTTTGTACGTGTTGACAGCGATGTGATTGATAAAATAATTGAAAAAGATGAAGCAGCTAAAGTGTCATTAACTGATGATCAGCGAGATGCATTGGTTGCCGTGTTCGATTCGCAAATACCGGTGGTTGAAAAAACAAACTTTATCGTCACTTTTGAGCAACTTTCCCCCACTGCCAATCCTGTATTTGTAACTCAAAACGAGTTCATGCGTCGTATGAAAGAAATGTCATCGTTGCAGGGTGGCATGATGAGTTTTTATGGCGAAATGCCTGACAGTTACAGTTTAGTGGTAAATACAGCTCATCCGGTTATTGAAAAACTATTGAGTGATGAAGAAGCCGTTTGTGGTGCAGAAGTTAGTCCGGTTACTGCTGAATTAACTGAGGTAAAAGCAAAGCATGATAAGCTGAAAGAAAGTCACAAAGGCAAAAAAGACGAAGAAATCCCAACGACCGAAAAAGACGAACTCAGTGAACTGACCAAACAAATCGACGAATTAGGCGAAAAGAAAAAAGCAGTCTATAGAACGTATGCTTCTGGAAACAAACAAGTGCGTCAATTGATTGACCTTGCTTTGTTGGCCAATAATATGTTGAAAGGCGAAGCACTGGCTAATTTTGTAAAACGCAGTGTGGAACTTTTATAATTCATAATTTATAATTCATAATTACCGGTGGTAGAACATTCATGTTTTATCGCCGGTTTTTTTTTGAATTTAACAGATAAAATATATCAATTAGTAACTAATTGTATGTTTTTATTTTAAAAATTGAAATAAAACTACTATTTTTGTGCGATTTATTAATTTTCAAGCAAATCATGAATGTAAACACAACCAAATTGCCCAAAGACTGTAATTCGAAAGAAGAAATACGTCAGCAAATTGATGTAATCGACAAAGAAATTATTGCCTTATTTGCCAAGCGATTTGAATATGTCAGTGAAATAGTGAAGTTTAAAAATGATGCTGAAAGTGTTGTGGCCCAGGATAGGAAAAATGAAGTAATAGAATTACGGGGAAAGTGGGCTGAAGAACATGGATTAGACAAAGATACGTTTGAGCAAATTTACCGGTTTTTGGTGGATCATAATATCAAAAAAGAAATGGAAATACTCGAAAAAATGATTTCGGATTAAATAATGGTAAATAGTAAATGAATAAATAGTAAATATCTCAATGTACAAGCAAGAAATTAAAGTTATGGATTGCACCGTTCGTGACGGTGGATTGATGAATAAATGGCAATTTTCGGACGATTTTGTTCGTGGAGTTTATAATGCCTGTGTTGAAGCGGGTGTTGATTATATGGAAATTGGCTATTTGAGCAGCGAAAAAGCTTTCGACCGCAAAGTTTATGGTCCCTGGAAATTTTGTCATCAAAAAGACCTTGAACGCATAGTTGGTAAAAACGAAACGAATCTGAAACTATCGGCTATGGCAGATATTGGTCGTATCGATTTGGATGATATTCCCATGGCTTCGGATAGCTTATTGGACATGATTCGCGTGGCTTGTTATGTGCATCAGGTGGATAAGGCAGTGGCTTTGGCGCATCATTGCATGGATAAAGGTTATGAAGTTTGTATTAACTTGATGGCTGTTTCGACTGTAAATGAGCATGAACTCGACGAAGCATTAAAAGACATTGCAGCTTCGCGCGTTAAAGTATTTTATGCTGTTGATAGTTTTGGAAGTATGTATGTGGAATCCATTCAGCATTTGGTGCGTAAATATATTGCCGCTTTACCTGGAAAAGAAATTGGAATTCATGCCCACAACAACATGCAAATGGCTATGTCGAACACATACACAGCCGTAATGGAAGGTTGCACCATGCTCGATGCCACTTTAATGGGACTTGGTCGTGGCGCAGGAAACTGCCCGATTGAAATTTTGATTGCATTCCTTAAAAACCCAAAATATCGCTTGCTGCCTTTGTTGCAGGTTATTCAGGATTTTGTTCACCCTATGCAAAGTCAAATCGACTGGGGTTATCACATTCCTTATCTTATTTCGGGAGCATTAAATGCACATCCACGCCGCAGTTTGGAATGGATGGATTCGGAACGTAAAAATGACTTTGTGACTTTTATGAAAGAAATGCACGACAACGAAGTGCTTGAGTAGTAATGGGAGAGATGGTATTTTAGAGATAGCCTCTCTTTTAGAGAGACTATCTCTAAAAGAGACTCAGGTTGTAACTGCTTAAAATCGCTTGATTTTCAATGGAAAATCAAGCGATTTTTGTTTGTATTAATATTTTGAGTAGTTTTGCAATATATATTGAGTAATCTTAATAAATAATTTGAGTAATATTATTTAATTGATTGAGTAAAATTGTTTAAAACTTTGAGTAAAATATTATATGCTTGTGGAACGTATTTATTTAGAGAGATTTATATCCAGAATAAATGAGCCTATAAATTTCATTCAGGTTGTTTATGGCCCTCGTCAGGTAGGTAAAACTACACTTGTGCTACAACTACTTGAAAAAATTACGTCGAAAAATTTCTATTTTTCAGCTGATAATGATTCAAATACAAACAATCCCTGGATTCAGCAGTGCTGGGAAACAGCAAGGTTGAGCATAAAAGTATCCGAAGAAAAAGAAGTTATTCTGGTTTTGGATGAAGTACAGAAAATAAATAACTGGAGCGAAATCGTTAAATCAGAATGGGATCGTGACCGAAGGGAAAAGGTAAATATTAAAGTAATTTTGCTTGGTTCTTCAAGGTTGTTGATACAGAAAGGATTAACTGAATCTCTTGCCGGAAGGTTCGAAACCTTCTATCTAAGTCATTGGTCGTATTCCGAAATGAAAGAGGCTTTCGGTTTGTCATTGGAAGAATATATCTATTTTGGAGGTTATCCGGGCTCTGCATCATTGATTCATGATGAAAAACGTTGGAAAAACTACATCAACGATTCATTGATTGAAACAAGTATTTCCAAGGATATTTTGATGCTTACAAGGGTCGATAAGCCAGCCATTCTACGCAAATTATTCGAGCTTGGTTGTTTGTATTCTTCTCAACTACTATCATTTACGAAGATTCTGGGTCAATTGCAGGATGCGGGTAATACCACAACGCTTTCGCATTATCTTCAGTTGCTCTCCGATGCGGGTTTGCTTGCCGGCATCGAGAAATTCAGTGGTGAAATTGTCAGAAAAAGGGCTTCTGTTCCAAAATTTCAGGTTTTCAACAATGCATTGTTGAGCGCTCAGGATGTAATGACTTTCAAAGAAATTCGACTTCTACCAAAAGAGTGGGGGCGATATGTTGAATCAGCAGTAGGGTCACATTTGATAAATAATGCAGCCACTGAAAACTTTAAGTTGTATTACTGGCGTGAAAATAATCAGGAAGTTGATTATATTCTCGAAAAAGGAGTTAAAAGAATTGCCATAGAAGTGAAAAGTGGAGTAAGATATGTGAATTCAGGCATGTCGGTTTTTGCGGAGAAGTACAAACCCCAAAAAATGTTGCTTGTAGGTACAGGAGGCATTGATCTTGAAACCTTTTTCACTATTAATCCAGTTGATTTATTCTGATTTCTGATTATTACTCGATAAGGAAATAAAATTATTGTATCAATTTTATTTATGAGAAGTATTATTTAATGCTATGCAAACCCTCATTTAGGGGGGCGGGAGGCAAGAAACGGTTGGGATTAGACTAATTTTTTATTAATTTCCCATCCACGGGTAATTTTTCCTCACGACACAGAAAATATTGCTTTCTTGTTGCGTTTCGAATAAACTTTGGTTCTATAACGAATAAGGAGTGTAATAATAAAGAAGATAATGGCACAACCATTAGTTCCACTTACTATTTTAAGATTTAAAAAGGGACAAGCGGTAAGGAAACCGCTTGTCCCTCACCAATTAAAAATCAAATGAATTTATATTCAATTCTCTTTCCACCCACCCAAAACGTTATAGAGCCTAAATTTATTCCACAACCGATTCCTGAAGATTTTCGCTCCACGATTTAAGATAACCAAAGAAGAGCTCATCGGAAGTAAAAGGATCTTTTTCTTCTTTGAGCGAAGCCGCTGTAAAAAGAAACCTTATAATTTCTCCTTTTTTATACTGCATAAGTATCAGATTATCAACACCGCTTAATACTTGTTTGCCATTGTATTTTTGTGGAACATAAACGCCCAGCCCGGCAGTTTCTTTGCCGTATTTTACCGAGTCAGGCTGTGGAAAATACGTTCCCCACGAGCCAACCAATTTATTATCGGAATACAATTTACCACCACCTATTTGCTGTACGCCTGTGGCTAAATTCTGTATATCTTCCGAAGCTGTTATTTCACAAATTGCATCCCGATGTCGTGCATAAAGAATGTAACGAACCGAAAGATTGATTTTTTTTCCTTCGTATTGCCAGCCTTCAACATTGCTCTCAACAACTGTTCGCAGATTTCCGGTGGCGACAATTCGTTGTGTGCGTTTGTCAAATTTATCTATGTGGGTTGCTTTTTGTCCATTCCAACCTTTAACCGTTCCAACACCTACCCAGCCTGAAACCAAAAGAATATCATCGCCATAACCGGCTGCTAATTGTTCATCGGTTGGATACCAGCCGGTAGCGGCAATTTCGAGCTGTTGTTTCTTCTTGCCGTAAACATCAATGGTGCTTTTGTTATCGAAATAAATGCGGTATGCAATCATGGAGGACTCAAAAGCCACACCGTGATGATGCATCGCATTATACATATCGTTTTTGGTGGAAGAAGCTTCCCTGACAAATTTACGCGTCCCATCTTTCTCTTTTGCAATCAAATCGGCATAAACTTCGGACGAAAAAGCAACTCTTTTTTTCTGACAAATTGTTTTAACTGTCAATTTGCGACTTTCGTTGGCTTTCAAATCAACTAAAAAAACAAGTTCATCCGGGTTTCCATCGGCATTCAAATCATCGAGCTGACTGCTGATTTGTTTTCCATCAGCCAAAACAGCCAGTTGAGAACGTTTTTTTATAGGTATTCTTTTGTAATTATCGAGTTTTACAACTACGGGAACATCTTTCAAATCAACTTTGTTAGGATTGGTAACGGAAAGTTTTAATGTGGTTGCCGACACAGCGAAACTGATACAAACCAATGCGAGTAATGTGAGTTTTGTTTTCATATGATTAAAATAAGTATTTTTGTTATGAATAAAACGCAAAGATACCAAAAAGGCTTCTTTGCGTTTCATGTAAAACAAACAAATTATCTAAAGCTTTATTTAATAACAATGTCAGTATTCTGTTTATCCTTGCTGAATTGAACTATTTCCCCTTTCAGGTTAGTTACATTGTTGAAAGTTGCTTTATCCACATTTTCAATCTGAACAATTTCGCCTACAGTATTACTGATTTTTACATTATTCATTTCAAAACCACTTGTTTGTTTAATTACTGCGCCCTGATTCGATTTGAAAACAGAATTTTCGACACGAACATTTTGTACTTTCATTTCAGGTAATCCATTGAAATACATGGCTCTGTTCGAATTGGTTGAAACAATATTTTTGATAAATATATTTCTAAATGTGGGTGTTTCTACTGTTACAGCAGGTGTGGTAACAGTGCCGGACTGAGTTTCGGATTCTTCTTCTTCCATGGGGCCTTTGCCTCCGTAAAACAAATCGAATAACAATGGATCAGCAGGAATATCGCTCATATTAATATTTTCGATATAAATATTCTCCACAATGCCACCTCTGCCACGATTGCTTTTAAAACGCAGCCCCACATCAGTGCCAATAAAGTTACAATTGCTCACTTTTATATTTCGTACATCGCCCGACATTTCGCTACCTACCACAAAACCACCGTGCCCGTGGTAAACCACACAATTCTCAACAATCACATTTTCAGTCGGCATATTGCGCTTGCGTCCATCTTCGTTTTTACCGGATTTCATACAAATAGCATCATCGCCAACATCAAAACTTGAATTGAGAATCAGTGTGTTTTTACACGATTCCAGATCAATACCATCTCCGTTTTGCGAATACCACGGATTACGAACTGTGAGTTTGTTAAATATAATGTTTTCGGACATCAACGGGTGTAAATTCCATGCAGGAGAATTCTGAAAAGTAATGCCTTCGAGCAGAATATTTTTACTGTTTATAATATTAACCATAACCGGTCTGAGAAAATCACGAATTTCCATCCATTCAGCATCGGTTGCAGGGCCAACCGGCACATTCTGATCAACGCACATTCCTTGTCCTTTAAGTGAAGCTGCGCTGGGGAACCAGGTTTTTTTATCGGCGCTAAGCACGCCCCCTTTTTTTATCAGGTCTTTGAATTGAGTTTCGGTCATTTTTGCTTTTTTAACCGGTCGCCATGCATCACCCGAGCCATCAATAATTCCATAACCGGTAATTGCAATATTTTCTGCATCGATAGCAGAAATAGGCGATTGACAACGTTTTGTGTTCAACCCTTCGAAAATAGCATCAACTATCGGATAAAGAGAGAAATCCGCTGAAAAACGAATCATCGAGTTTTTCTCCAGAAATAAATTGGTGTTGCTTAACAAAGTAATCGGTCCGGTAAGCCACAGACCTTCGGGAACAATCACCGTTCCGCCACCTTTTTTCGATACGGCACTTATAGCTTTCTCAAACGCCTGAGTATTTAACGCAACTCCATCTCCAATAGCACCAAAATCGGTAATTTTTACGGTGTATTTTTTGAAAACAGGTGCTTTTAATACAGGCATTTCAAAAGGTAATTGAGTATAATAAGCTTTAATCTCTTTATTGCTGATGCTTTTGTAACTGCCAGCAAAACTTAAACTAAGCATTCCCTGAAGACAAAAAATCAACATGAATATCCTTCTGAATCTGTAAATCATATTTGTTTATATTTCAATGTTTCTGAATTGTTTAAATTTTAGATTGTCTTTTTTTTGAAAACTTTTGTGACTTATTTCCGGTTATCAATGCAGGTTTTTTTCAAATTCAAAAGTATTCTAATTTTATGTACACATTGTGTAAATTTTGACAAAAAAGAAGTTGTTAATTGACAGTTTAGATGCTAATTACAGAAAACAACCATAAGATTAAATTTTTTAGTATTTTTGTTGCCTGAATTTTGTGTTTAAAGGGTGTTTTAACTGTTTAATTCTATGAATTTTTGTTTTTTTCTAATTATTTTCTCAATGTGGTTTGATGTCTTATTTTGCAAGTAGAATTAATCAATTGTACACCACCTTTTTAAACTATTATTTTAAAAATTACTCTCTTAAAATTGAATTAAGATGATATTAAAAGAAGATTTATTCCCGATAGGACAAATTAATAAAACGCACGGTTTGAATGGCGAAATGTCGTTTAGTTTTACAACTGATGTATTTGACCAGGCAGAAGCGCCTTTTTTTGTTCTGGAGATTCAGGGTATTTTTGTACCCTTCTTTATTTCCGAATATAGGTTTAAATCTGATACTACCGGTTTGCTTAAGTTGGATGGAATTGATACTGAGGAGAAAGCACGCGACTTATACGGCAACATACTATACCTTCCCAAAAAATTTCTCGACCAAACTGAAGCTTCCGAAATAGGATTAGAATATTTTATAGGTTTCAATGTGCAGGAAAACGGAAAATCTATCGGAATAATAACTGAAATTGATGACTCAACCGAAAATGCACTTTTTATACTTGACAGTGATGGAACTGACTTACTCATTCCCGTGGTAGAAGAATATATTATCGATATAGATCATGATCACAAGATTCTGACCATGAATTTACCTGAAGGCTTGCTGGATTTGTAATTAAAAATGTTGTGTTTAATACACAAAGCGTTGGTTTAAGTCTCAATATTCAGTTTTAAACTTTTTGTCCTTCTTTTTAAACTTATTTTCCTCTGTTAAACAAAAGGTTGTTATTACTTTTGTTGTATGAATTTTTGTTGTAAATCCAATTAATTTAATTGCTTGTGAAAACATCATTTTTTCGATACAGTTTTTTCTGTATTGTTTTTGTATCTCAGTTCTTCACCGTTGAAGCTCAAAAGAATAAAGTTCAGGATAAAGTCAATGTCTATGAAGGCAATGTTATTTCGCCCGAAGGAGCCTGGTGCTGGTTTGCCGATCCAAGGACTCTGCATTACGAAAATGCCGGTGGTACTATCAATAGTACATATGTGGGCTATATCGATGTACATGGAAATATCAAAGCTACGCAGCAGAATTTTCTGACCGGGAAAAACAACGAAGTATTGATTCGTTCATATTTTCAGCCCGATGACCACGATAATCCTTCATTCCTTGTTTTGCCCGATGAGCGTGTTATGATTTTCTACTCCCGTCATACCGACGAAGCTTGTTTTTATTACCGGGTTTCACGCAAACCGGGCGATATTACAACGCTTGGTGATGAAAAGAAAATTATCACTGCCAATAATACCACTTATCCTTCGCCATTTATCATGTCCGACGACCCAACGCATATTTATTTGTGCTGGCGTGGTATCAACTGGCATCCAACCATTGCAAGGCTTACCATGCCCGATGCTTCTGACAATGTGAATTTTGATTGGGGACCGTATCAAATGGTACAATCTACCGGTGCTCGTCCGTATTGCAAATATTATTCAAACGGTAAAGATAAAATTTACCTGACTTATACCACCGGACATCCCGATAATGAATATCCGAACTGGGTGTATTTCAATTATGTGGATGTAAATACCAAGCAATTGAAAGATATTGCGGGAACAACATTATCGACCATAGCCAATGGAGTTCACAATGTGAACAGAACCAACTATAATACTTCGTACCCAAAAGCTGTGGTGGATATGCCAACTACTCAGCGCGATTGGGTGTGGCAAACAACGATGGATACAGATGGAAATCCAGTGATTGCCATGGTGCAAATCAGTAACGACAAAGGAACGCACAATTATTATTATGCCAAATGGACTGGAACTACGTGGCGCAAAACTTTTCTGGCTAACGGAGGTGGAAAATTTCATCAAACTGCAGGACTGGAACTTTGTTACAGTGGCGGTATGGCCATCGACGATGCAAATCCAAATACCGTTTATTGTTCAGTTCCGGTAGTCGGAACATCCGGAACTGTATATGAAATTATGAAATACGTGGTAGGTGTCGATGGTACAGTTACATCAAGCCAAGCAATTACCTCTAATTCTGTATTGAATAATGCTCGTCCTTATATTGTTCAGAATTCGGGAAATTCAGCACTGAAGTTAGTATGGATGCACGGAAATTACTACGACTGGATTGTAAGTTCATCGCGCCCACAAGGTTATCCAACTGCTATTCATACTGATTTTGTATTACCTGCTGACAATATTGATTTAACCAACGGATTGTTGGTCAATGAAAATTTTACCGGAACTGTTACCGGAACTGCAACCACTTCGGGAGGCGTGTTAGTTTCTACTACTGAAACAAGTGCTAC
Organism: uncultured Paludibacter sp.; assembly: GCA_964396705.1. Taxonomy (GTDB): domain Bacteria; phylum Bacteroidota; class Bacteroidia; order Bacteroidales; family Paludibacteraceae; genus Paludibacter. The sequence goes on along the minus strand of CAYNHC010000004.1, from coordinate 2,133 downwards.
CATTTCGGCGCAAAGCAGTGGAGCTTTTTCGGTTTCGTTAACGCCTTATATTTACGAAGGTGCTTACAGCGGTGTTATTTTTAAATCAGGAAATATTACATACGGATTGAACGGCTCAACAAAAAAACCGTATATCACTATTGGAAGCACAACTTATAACAGTACCAATTTATTGGGAACGTCGGATGTGTGGCAAACAACTGCCCGTGGAACAGGTGGAGTTTGGTACGAACCTACCAAATTAAAATATTTCAATCTGACAATGACGTGCGAAAACGGTGTTCTGCGTATTTTTCGCAATGGGTTAATTGATCAGACTATTGAAGTGGAGGGTTTGGTTCTCGACAACGTAATTCTTGGAGGTTTCCTTGGTTGGGTGGAAGATTGCCGTGTGTATAACCGAGCTTTAACGCAGGGTGAAGTGAAACAACTTACAAAAACCAGTCTGGCTTATACTTTCGATACCAATTTAGTGGCAGGAATTGAAATGGCCGGAATTACAGTGCCAACCAATATTTATACCGATGTGGTTTTGCCAACTAAAACCACTTCAAGGAATACCATCACCTGGACATCGGGAAATACTGCTGTTTTGGCAAATACAGGCTTGGTAACGCTACCTCTGACTGCCACATCGTTTGTGCTGACTGCCACAGTTGGCACACAAACAAAAAACTTTGATGTTACCGTTTTTCCGCGCGATATTACCAAAAACAAACTGATTGAATATCGTTTTGCAAATACCGATGTTTATACTTCCAATGGCGTGAAATACGTGACTGATAAATCGGGAAAAGGAAACGATGGAGCTATTTATGGAAGTGGAACTGTAAATGGAACGTTGGATATGACTGCAAATACTGCGGCGGGCTTTTCTACCAACACCTACGCTATGGCGCCAGCCGGGATGCTGAATAACCTGCGGAGTTGTACATTTCTGGCAAAAATTAAGCCTGCCAGTTTGGCAAATCAACCCCGAATCTTCGATTTTGGTTCGGCAAGCAGTAACAGTATTTTGTTGCGGGCAAGTGCTTTCACGGCAGGATTCAAATACAATGGTGGTACAACTACACTGATAAATTCGTCGGCTACCATTCCTATAGGTACAGAATCACTTGTTGGAATGACTTTCGACGCCAAAACAAAAACTACCAAAATTTATTTCAACGGCACGGAAACCGCCAGCGCTACAACTATCACCTACGAACCCTGGCAATTAACTGCCATCGGCGCTAACACCCGAAATTACATTGGACGAACACAATGGTGGGATACATCTGTGGCTTCAACTAACATTGATTATGTTGGAACTTTGGACGATGTTTTTCTTTTTGATATAGCGCTAACGGCTGCTGAAATAGCACAGGTACAAAACAATGCCGGAACCGGAACAAAAGCTGTTGCATTGAGTCCTGCAAATATTTATCCAAATCCGGTAAAAGCGGGTAATGAGCTATCCATTAGTATGAGTACGCAATTGGACACCGACAAACCCTGCTGCGTGGAAGTATTGAACCTACTCGGACAAACGGTTCAGAAATTTCAAAACGCCTCTTTTCCTGTAAACTTTACTGTGACCAATACCAAAGGCATTTATTTTGTACGTGCATTATCGGGTTCGCAGCAGGTTTTTAATGAAAAAGTGGTGGTAAATTAAATTACGATATTTCCTTTTAACCGTAAAATAAAAACTTCCGCCTCCCAAAGGCAGACAGAAGTTTTCTATGTAAACTAAACTGACAAAATTTATGTTCAAAAAACTCTTTTGAGACAACCTCCTTCTTGCATCTAAGTCAAGCAAATGCCATTAATAATATTTCAATGCTACACGTAATGAATGCGAGCAATATGAACTAAGTATATCCTCATATTTTATTTTCAGTTAATTGCGTAGTAATCATAGTTTTTTGGAATACAGCGTATTTTATCCCGATATTTTGTTGATATTTGCATACGTGTTACTACATAGAATTAATTTATTAAACTATGTGTAAAGCCTTATAAATTGAAAAATTATGAAATTAAAATCACATTTCAACGTATTTTGCAACCTACTGACAGGCACTTTACTGCTAATTACATTAACCAGTTGCGACAATGCCGAAGTAGTAAAACCACCGGTAATTGTAAAAC
>CAYNHC010000003.1:44246-45613 GCA_964396705.1 uncultured Paludibacter sp. | reverse complement strand
TTTCTACGCCTACTTCACTCCATTTTTCGGCTCACCGGACGAGGTCGGTCGGTATCAAGCATTGAAATTATTAATTAGGTGTCAAAACGGATAATCATTAATAATTAAACTGCTTATAAAAATATAATTGCTTATGGAGCCAACCTTACTATTTTCCAGGTTTCATTTTCGTCTTTCGAGAAATGTAATCTATCATGTAAACGATTGGGGCGACCCTGCCAAAACTCAAAAGTCATAGGACGCACAAGATAACCTCCCCAATGTGAAGGCTTTGGAACATTTCTACCAAATTTATTTTTAAACTCTTCAAAACGTTTGTCCAGAATTTCATGGTTTTCGATAATTTGACTTTGCGGTGATGCCCACGCTCCTAACTGGCTATCAAGCGGACGTGATTCGAAATATTCACGGGCAGTTTCTTCATCCGTTTTCTCTACAATTCCGGTAATCCGTACTTGTCGCTCTACATTGTGCCAGAAAAATAATAACGAAACTTGCTGATTTCCGTCTATTTGATTCGCTTTATTTCCTTCGTAATTCGTATAAAACACAAATCCTTCATTGGTTAATTCTTTCAATAAAACTACCCGTGAATGTGGTTGCATGAATTCATCAACGGTTGAAAGCACCATTGCAGTAGGTTCAGGTTGCTCCTTTTCGATGGCTTCATGCATCCATTTATTAAATTGTTCATAAGGATTTTGCAAAACATCCGTCTCATTCAATGTTCCAAAATCATATTGCTTCCGTATATCTCTTAACATTGTGTCATTTATAATTTTTCAATTTACAATTTACCTTTTCTCAATTTCTTATTTTTCTCAATTATGACTAAAATTCTAATCGGTGTAAAAATGATATTTATTATCGGTTATTCCTTAAACTTTTTTTGTTTTCAGAACAATAAGTATTAGAATGTAAACAGAACACTTCAGCGTGAATTTTGTTTATATCTTTTTGCTGATTTATTCCCTTTTTAGAAAAGAATAGGCTACTTTTGTGGTCTTAAATCAATTAAATTTCATATCAATGAAAGACATGCTAAAAGCCAGACACATAGGCATTTCAGAGAAAGAAGAAGCTTTAATGCTTCAGGAAATCGGTGTAAATTCGCTCGACGAACTCATTTCACAAACCATTCCTGCCAACATTCTGCTTTCCGAACCTCTCGAACTTCCCGAACCGTTGACAGAACGTCAGTATGCGGAACACATCAAAGAAATTGCTTCAAAAAATAAACTTTACACATCCTATATCGGACAAGGCTGGTACGACACTTGTACACCTGCAGTTATTCAACGCAATATTTACGAAAATCCTTCGTGGTACACCTCGTACACACCGTATCAGGCTGAAATTTCGCAGGG
>CAYNHC010000003.1:34183-44146 GCA_964396705.1 uncultured Paludibacter sp. | reverse complement strand
TATTGGAAATTGGAAATTGGGAAAATATAAAATTGAGTGATAAATATTTTGGCGTTATTTTACAATATCCCAATTGTAATGGGAATATTGAAAATTATGCTGATTTTGTGACTGCTGCACATGCATCGAACTGTAAAGTGGCTGTTGCTGCTGATATTTTAAGTCTAGCATTGCTCACACCTCCGGGCGAATGGGGCGCTGATATTGCTTTTGGTTCGACACAGCGCTGGGGAATTCCGATGAACTTTGGCGGTCCGTCGGCAGCTTATTTTGCAACGCGAGATGAATTTAAGCGAGACATGCCCGGACGAATTATTGGTATAAGTAAAGATGCAAACGGCAAACCCGCTTATCGCATGGCATTGCAAACCCGTGAGCAGCATATCAAACGCGAGAAAGCCACTTCGAATATCTGTACTGCTCAGGCTCTATTGGCTTCAATGGCAGGCATGTACACCGTTTATCATGGAGCTCAAGGAATAAAGAATATTGCACAACGGATTCATGCAATTGCTACTTATATCAACGAAATTCTTCCGGTTTACGAATTCACACAGGAAAACGAAAACTTTTTTGATACACTGAAAATTAGTTTACCTGAAAATGTTACAGTTGAAGATTTCAAAAAAATTGCTTTAGACTACGAAGTCAATTTTCATTATTTTGAAACAGGTGAAATTGGCATCACTTTTGACGAAACAACCGACATTGATGATGTGAATACTTTGATTGAAATCTTTGCAGCGGCAGCCAATAACAATGCTGTTTATGCAAATGAAAGTGATATTGAAGGACTTCAGTCTTTTGATGACAGTCTGGAACGCAAGTCGGATTACCTTACTTTTGAGATTTTCAATCAATATCATAGCGAAACTGAAATGATGCGTTACATCAAAAAATTAGAGCGACGCGATATTTCATTAACGCACTCGATGATTTCGCTCGGTTCGTGTACCATGAAGTTGAATGCTGCATCAGAAATGTTTCCGTTGAGCTTCCCTGAATTTAACGCCATTCATCCACTTGCTCCGAAAGATCAGACCGAAGGATATAACGAACTGATAACTAACTTAGAAAGTTATTTATCAACAATTACCGGTTTTGCTGCTTGTAGCTTGCAACCCAATTCGGGAGCTACCGGTGAATTTGCCGGACTAATGACCATAAAAGCTTATTTCGATTCACTCGGACAAATCCAACGCAAAACTGTATTGATTCCCGCTTCGGCTCACGGAACAAATCCCGCTTCGGCTGCACAAGCCGGACTCGATATTGTGGTTGTGAAATGCGACGAAGGTGGAAATACTGATCTGACTGATTGGAAAGCCAAAGCCGAAGCCAACAAAGACAATTTGTTGGGATGTATGATCACTTATCCTTCGACACACGGGATTTTTGAAGGTACAATAAAAGAAATGTGCAGCATCATTCACGAAAACGGTGGACAGGTTTATCTCGATGGCGCCAATATGAATGCACAGGTTGGCTTGACAAATCCGGGAACCATCGGTGCTGATGTTTGCCACTTGAATTTGCATAAAACATTTGCCATTCCTCACGGTGGTGGCGGTCCGGGTGTAGGTCCAATTTGCTGTTCAGCTCATCTTACGCCATTTTTACCAAGTAAAGAAAATGGACTTAATACCGTTGCGGCATCTCCTTACGGAAGTGCAGGAGTTTTTCCTATCACTTACGGTTATATCCGAATGTTGGGTGAAGAAGGATTGACCGCTTCAACAAAATATGCGATTCTGAATGCAAATTATTTAGCTGAAAGACTGAAAGACAGTTACGGAGTTCTTTACACGGGTGAAAACGGCCGTGTTGGTCATGAATTAATTTTGGAAGCTCGCAATTTCAAAGCGACTTCTGGTGTAACCGAAACCGATATAGCAAAACGCTTAATGGATTATGGTTTCCACGCTCCTACCCTGTCATTTCCTGTACATGGAACGTTGATGATAGAGCCGACTGAAAGTGAATCGTTGGCTGAACTCGATCGTTTTGCAGAAGCTATGTTGCAGATTTATGCAGAAATAAAAGAAGTGGAAAATGGCACAGCCGATAAAACAGATAATGTTCTTGTAAACGCTCCACACCCGGAATATGCCATAGTTTCGGAAGAATGGAATCACACTTACAGCCGCAGCAAAGCAGCATACCCAACTGCCTGGGTTGCTGAAAACAAATTCTGGATGAATGTAGCACGCGTAGATAATGCCTTTGGTGACAGGAACTTAATGTGTACATGTAGGCCAACAAACGATTGGGAATAAAAAACCCTAACCCCTGAAGGGGAAAAAGATTAAACCCCGTTTTGTATTTTTGCAAAACGGGGTTTTTTAATTTAGAAGAGTGAAATAAATTTTCAGTCTAAGTTTAATATTTTAATTATCAAAACTTTAAACTTCACTGCATTTCTCATTTTCTATTTTATCTTGACACTTGATGCTCCATTGTCCGATTTATTTATAATTTTCGGTTGACCTTCACAGTCAATGGAACTTGCACCACTTGCTTCTGCATCAATGCTTTCGGTTGCATAAACATCGGCTTTGCTTGCACCGGAAGTTTCAACATCTACTTTCGAAGCAATAAATTCATCAGCGTCAATTTTACTTGCTCCTGATGCATTGTATTTTCCTGAAAAAGTTGAACCACTGATCTTTGCATGCGATGCACCGCTCACATCTATATCAGTAAAATCGCCAATAATCAAATTCATGTCAGACTGGCTTGCACCCGTTAATTCCAGATGAAGTTTTGATGAAGAAAATGGTGCAATTGTTTTAATTTTGGAAGCTCCATTGGCTTCTAATCTGAATAAAGAATCTTTATTAACAGTAACTTTAATTGTATTATCCAAAAATATATTCTCAGAATAAATTTTCAATTTCCCATTTTCAACACGTGTGATAACACCCGACATAATATCTTCGGGAGCATTTACAACAATTTGTTGAACAGAATCCTGTATAAGAGTAAGTTCAATATTGCCTGAAATTTCAATTTCAGTAAAATTTTCGCATATTCTTGTTTCATCTATTTTAGGCGAATCGGAGTCGTGAAGTCTGATAGAAAAAGGTTTATCAGAGTTTCTCCAATTGATAAAAGTTTGTGCACCCACACTGTAAAACATAAATAATCCGACCAACCAAAGTATAAAAACAACGATTGAGGTTGTATGCGATAAATTACGACGACCCGAAACTAATTGTATTATCCAATATACAAGCATAAAAATAGGACAACCAATTACTAAAAGTAACGAAATAATTAACATAACCCCTTTTTCGGGTGTTAAGAATGCCCAATTAGCCGTAATTTCGGGTGAAAAACCGGTAATGCTTCCGGGATTAAAAATCAGTACTAATAACGCCAAAATCAATGCTCCGACAATTATCATTCCTACAAATCCGAATATTGCACCAAAAAAGCCAAAAATTACTTTGAAAAGCCCACGCATAAAATCGACAAATTTTTCACCAAAACTGGAGGCATTTTGCTTGAATTTATCACTCTCGACGTAATTTTTTACATTTTTAATTTCTTCTTTGATACTGTCCACCGTCACATCTTCGCCCTGCATTTCTAATCGTTGTGAGGCTGTTGTAGCTCTTGGCGCAACAATCCAAACTAACAAATAGACTAGCACCATATTTCCGGCACTTATCAAGGTAAGAATCACCAGCGCAATACGTACCCATGTTACATCCCAACCAAAATAAGCCGAAATTCCGGATGCAACACCACCCAAAATTGCATTCTCAGGGTCACGATAAAAATGACGTGATTTCTTTCTATCCGATTTTGGAGTTTCGGTTTTATCTTCCTCATCTTCAGCACCGGCAAACTGACTTGGTTTTCCAAGCACATTAATTATTTCCTGAACATCGTCAAGATTGATAACATTTTTATTCTTCTGCAAACGTTCAGTAAAAAGTTCAGCTATACGTGCTTCGATATCAGCCATAACTTCCCGTTTTTCGTCTTCCGATAAATAGCGTTCAACGTCGGCAAGATAAATTTGCAACATTTCGAATGCATCATCATCGATATGAAAAACAATGTTGTTTAAATTAACTGTTAATGTCTTTTTCATAAAAGTAATTTTTTATACCCTTATCCAATTAATAGATAAAAAGTTAATTATTAAAATTTTATATTAAACTAATATTTACGTTTTGAACTTCGCCCTCAGAAGATTCAGGTGAAGATTTTATCTTATTCACCACATTGTTAATCTCTTCCCAGGCAGATTCAAGTTCGTCCAAGAAGTTTAATCCTAATTGAGTCATTTCATAATATTTCCTTGGAGGTCCCTGAGAAGATTCCTCCCAGCGATAATCCAGCAATTCGCCATTTTTTAAACGGGTTAAAAGAGGATATAAGGTTCCTTCAACCACTATTAATTTGGCATCCTTTAATTCCGAAATAATATCGGAAGCATAAGCGGGTTTCTTCCTGAGAATAAGCAGAATGCAATATTCCAGATAACCTTTTCGCATTTGCGATTTAATATTTTCTGCGTTCATTTTTTTTTAGTTTATAAAGTTTGAAAGTTTGTAAAGTTTATAAAGTTTGAAAATTACAAGTTTTGTTTTTTCATTTTTCATTTCTTCATTTTTCAATCATTCTACTTCAGCCATTCAAGAATTTTAATTCTAAAGACATATTCGTATTTTGCCTGAGCAACTTCCGATAACACCTGAGTCAGGTTATTTTTAGCCTGATAAAGTTCATAAACAGTGGCTCTGCCTGCTTCATTTTTCTGATTTACAAAACGATAGGCTTCGCGACTGGCAATTTCAGATTTAATGGCAGCATCCCAACGCGCTTTGGCTGCCAATGCATTGTGATAAGCTTGTTGAACAGTTTTTCGTAATTCAATTTTTGAATTTTCAAGATTAAGTTTATTACTTTCAACGTTCAATCTGGCTGTTTTAACTTGATTTTTAGTTTCAAATCTGTTGAATATCGGCACTCTCAATTCGAAACCCACTTTAGTATTCAAAGGTACATTAACTGAATTATAAAATCCACCACCTATATTCGCACCAAAATCCAATGTCGGATAATAAGATGACTTTGCAATATCCACATTCCTTTCGCTACTTTTCAACCGGTATTCTGCACTTTTTATGTCAGGTCGGTTTACCACAGCACTGTCATACACAAGATTGGGATTGAGCAACTTAAGCTCCGATTCAACAAGGTTTTCGGGAATTACAATATCGAAATTTTCATAACTATCCATTTCGAGAATCTGAGATAATTCAAGGTAAGCCTGACTCAGCGCATTATCAGCTTTTATTTTCGATTGTTCTTCTTTGGCTTCCTGTGCTAACAGTTCATATATTTCACCTTCAGCCAATTTTCCGGCCTTTACCAACGATTTTTGTTGTTCAATTTTAGATTTTGTCAGTGTCAGTTGATCGGTAGCAACCTGTAGAAGTTCTTTGTCGAGCAACACATTTAAGAAAGCGGTTGAAACACTCATAATCATATCACGTTGAATAAGTTGCAAGTCAGCCTCTGATGCTTTTAGGTCAGCAAGCTTTGCATCTATATTGTATTTCATGCGCAATCCGTCAAAAATTGTAATTCCACCCGAAAGTCCATACGAACTGCTCGAAGAATTTATATTCTGATATGTTCCATCGGCCAATTGAGAACGCCCAAAACTCCAGCCCTGACTTGCAGAACCACTTACATTGGGTAACAGATTGAGTTTTGATTGGCTGTAAGCTATTTCATTCGATTTTTTTGTAATTTCTTTTTGTTTAATATTGCGGTTGTTTTGCAATGCAATTTCGATACAATCCTGCAATGTCAATTGTTTTTTTTGTGCCGATACAAATAATGATAGAAACAATGCACCTGCCAGTAAAAATATTTTTGTTTTCATTTCAATCTAAATTTATTTCAAATAAATATTTTATTCAGGTTTCTTAGCTTCCGGTTTTTTCTCCAAAATTTCAGCGCCTCTGATTTTGTCTTTTACTTTCAGACCACTTTTAATTTCGATTTTCATTCCATCCGACATTCCTGTTTTCACTTGTTTCTTTTCAAATGTTTGCGGTTCAGCTTTTGTTAGCACATAAACAAATGAAGTATCTCCGCTGAACTCGATGCAACTTTCAGGAATAGTTACCACTTTTTCGAGTTTCGACAAAGTGATTTCGGCATTGGCACTGTAACCGGCACGAATAAACACATCAGACTGAACTTTTACAGCGGCCTTCATTTCGAACATGATAGCTCCGTTTTCTTCGGTTCCTTTAGGCGAAACATATTCAAGAATAGCACTTAATTTTGTATTTTCGATAGCACCAATGGTTATGTCCATGGGCATACCTACTTTTATACGACCCACTTCGGTTTCGTCCAACTTACCCACAAAAAGCATATCGTTCATATTTGCCACTGTGGCAATGGTTGTTCCATCGTTAAAATTATTCGACTGAATTACAGAATTTCCAACTTTTACAGGTACATTCAGAATGGTTCCATTGATTGTTGAGCGTACCAATGTGTTGGATAACTGCGATTTATCGGATGAAATTCCATCGCGCGTTAAACTAAGGTTATCCTGAGCCGATTTCAATTCTTCTTTGTCGTTTTTGTACTGAAGTTCAGTTTTCTCAAATTCTTCTTTCGAAATTACTTTTTGATTATATAGACTCAAATCGCGTTCGTAATTCTTTTTGAGTTGATCGAACGAAATTTGTGCCCGTTGTACCCTTGATTCAGCTGAGTTCAGACTTACCATATCAGGAATTACCTTAATTTTGGCAATTACATCACCGGCTTTTACCATATCGCCGGCTTCTTTGTAAACTTCGGCAATAATTCCCGACATTTGAGGCTTAATCAAAATTTCGTTGCGGGGTTCCACTTTACCGGTTGCAACAGTGTTTTTCTGAATATTTCCAACCGTAACTTCCTCAACCTGATACAGTTTTACTACAGGTTTTGATTTGTTCCACAAAAACCAAAAAGTACCAAAAACGACTAATGCTAAAACGACCAGCCAAAAAATTCTAAAAAATTTCTTCATATTGCGTTGATTTTTAATACCTACTCTTAATCCGTCAATTGACGGAGAAATTAATAAGTTTGTTTTGAATTTTATATAGTAAATTGTAAATTTTTAAATTGTAAATTGTAAATATCTCTATTCTTCCCTTATAGCTTCAATCGGTTTGATACTCATGGCGCGGTTTGCAGGCAGAAAGCCCGCTAATGTTCCGATAAACAGCAATATAAATAATGCACCGATGGCAACTGCAAAGCTTATTTGCGGATCTTTAAAAAACTGGTCACCCTGACTTAATAAAATCCCGACTACCTGCAAAAGTCCGACTCCAAACATCAATCCACCTATTCCGGCAATTAATGTCAAAATGATACTCTCGCTCATAATTTGCGAAATAATATTCCGGGGCGTTGCTCCCAAAGCTCTTCGAATACCAATTTCTTTTGTCCGTTCGCGAACGGTTACTAACATAATATTACTTACACCAATGGCTCCGGCAAGTAAAGTTCCTAAACCTACAATCCAGATCAAACTTGCAATTCCGATACCCAGGTAGAGAAACATGGTAAACTGATCTTCAATATTAAAACCACCAACCGCAGTTTTATCCTCAGGCGAAATGGTGTGCAATTTTCTTAATTCTTCGCGAATACGGGTTTCTACCACTTTCACTTTTATCCCCGGTTTTGCAGTAACAGCCATAAAATGCACTATATCTCCCTGATTGAATGCCTGTTGCATAGTACTAAACGGCAAAATGACAGTTTCCTTAGCATCTCCGCCGATATTAATATCAGAGGTATGTCGTGCCACACCAATCACCTGAAAATAAATTCCATTCACCTGAATATTTTTGCCCAATGGATTTTCTTTCGTAGGAAAAAGTACTTCATAAACCCGTTCTCCAATGACACATACCTTGCGTTTTTCAGCCACGTCAATATCATTGATGTATCTTCCGTAAACCATTATGCTTTCATCAATCAAATTGTATGATGGATAATTTCCTTTGATCCCAAAACTCCCCACTTTATCGCTTCTGGTAACATTGTTTGTACTGTTTCCACCAAACAAAACAGGTGCAATATACTGAATCTCAGGAATATTATTTCTCAGAACCAGAATATCTTCATTTACCATATTCCAACTTCTGCCTTTTTTTAATCCTTTGTAAGGCAATGAAGTTTGTTCTGTCCATACGAAACACGAATTGGTAGCAAAACCTTCAATTTGTGAAGACATTCCACGTTCGAGTGCAACACCGGCACCCACCATGGCCACCAACATAAACATTCCCCAAAACACCCCGAAAGCAGTTAAAAAACTTCTGGACTTATTGTGAGTTATCGTAATCCATATTTCCTGCCAACGGTCGAGATCAAAAATGCTCAGCCCCCTAAATCCCCCGAAGGGGGACTTAAAGTTAGTTTCTTTATTTATATTCGTTTCATCCATATTTCTTATTTTGTAAAAAAACACTCAATTTTAAATTCTTAAAAGTCCCCCTTCGGGGGATTTAGGGGGCCTTCTATTCTTCTCTCATTGCTTCAATAGGTTTAATTTTAACTGCTCTATGCGCAGGCATGTAACCTGCTATAATTCCTGCAATAATTAGAATTACAGTAGAAATAAATACGTACGACAATTGTACAGTTGGATCTTTAAATACCGACATTCCTGTATCGGATGGATTGGCGGCAGCACTTTGTACCATAATAAAATTAATTCCTTCTGTTAATCCCACTCCGAAAACGATGCCTATATATCCAAAAATAGTGGTTATCAAAATTGATTCAACAATAATTGAAGTAAGAATTGTGGAAGGAGGTGCGCCAATTGCTTTACGTATGCCAATTTCGCGGGTACGCTCTTTTACAGAAACCAGCATGATATTGCTAACTCCAACTATCCCGGCAATTAATGTAAATATGCCAATGATGGATACAAACAATGTAATTCCGCCGAAAATCTTCATGGTTTCGACATAATTTCGTTGCGAATTCCACAAATGAAGTGCCTGTGTATCATTCGGATCAAAACGAAGACTCTGCGCCACCGTTTTTTTCAATTTATCATTAAAATCGTTGTTTTCCTGTTCAGTTTCCAAACCATTTACCTGCATGGCTATGTTATGGAATTCCCGGTTAGGATTATAAATTAACTGTGCGGTAGTAAATGGAATGTAAGCTGAGCCCTCACCGAAACGTTCCTTTTTACTGTTAATGCCTATAACGCTATACATTACATCGCCAATTTTCACATACTTTCCAATTGCCGGTTCATTTTTAAATAATTCATCTGCAATTTTTTTATCGAGCACAACTACTTTTTTTGTAGCTTTCAAATCCAGTTCATTTACAAACCGACCATTTCCGGGTTCGAATTTCAGTTTGAAAATATCATTATACGACGGTTCAACACCTTTTATACTAAAATTTCCATATTCTTGTTTATACGATATGGTTAGATTCTTATCAATAACACCCGTTTCACCTTCAGTTTCTACAACATTTTCGTCAATATCACCTATTTGCTTATCTGAAAAATCCAGCGAACGTCCGCTTTTTAAACCCCTGTAAGGCAATGAAGAAGTTCCCGACCATATTTGAACAGTATTGGTAGCACGGTCATTAAAATTGGAAGTAACACCGTTTATAAGTCCGTTACCCGCACCAAGTAAAACTATAAGTATAAAAATACCCCACGACACTGATAAACCCGTCAGAATCGTCCGTAGTTTATTATGGCTCAGACTTGAAAATATTTCCTGTAGTAAATTCATTTTTTATAATTTTATCCTGTATGTTGTCGCTTAATTGAGAAAATGAGAAATTGAGAAATTAAGAAAATGAGAAAATAAGAAAAACAAGAACACGAAACGTCAAACTCTTCAAACTCGAAACATGAAACCCGAAACATGAAAC
>CAYNHC010000003.1:10592-34083 GCA_964396705.1 uncultured Paludibacter sp. | reverse complement strand
GAACACGAAACGTCAAACTCTTCAAACTCGAAACATGAAACCCGAAACATGAAACGTTTATTTCTTTCTTTCAATATTCTCAATCATTCCATCTTTAATGTGTATAATTGAATGAGTTTCGTCAGCCACTGCTTTTTCGTGCGTTACAATTATGGTTGTAATACCTGATTTATTAAGTTCGCCGAGCACTTTCATAACTTCTACAGTTGTATGGCTGTCCAATGCTCCGGTTGGTTCGTCGGCCAATAAAATTTTTGGTTGAGTAATAATGGCACGGGCAATGGCTACACGTTGCTTTTGACCACCCGACATTTCGTTGGGCAAGTGAGTTGCCCAATCGCGCAAACCCATCCGATCGAGGTATTCCATGGCTATGATATTCCTCTTTTTGCGACTTATATTTCGGTAATAAAGTGGTAATGCTACGTTTTCGAGTGCATTTTTAAAATTGATCAGATTAAACGACTGGAAAACAAAACCAATCATCTCGTTGCGATAATAAGCCGACTGTTTTTCAGTCAAATCTTTAATCAGTTTATTATCAAGCAAATATTCGCCAGTATCATAATTATCTAAAATCCCCAGAATATTCAGCAAAGTTGATTTTCCTGAACCGGAAGCGCCCATGATTGAAACGTATTCTCCTTTGTCAATGTGTAAATCTAAATCTTTCAATACATGCAGCGAAGTGGCCTCTGTAAAATAAGTTTTGTTGATATTTTTTAATGTAATCATATCTTTGCTTTTATAATGTATAAATTTTTTTATCCTAAAAAAAATTGATCAGAAAACCAGTATTTCTGATTGACGTTGCAAATATATATAGAAATATAGTACCTTGTTATGCATAGTACCATATAAATTCGATATTTATTAATTTTATTTTTATTAATATACTTATAATCAGACGAATTATCATATTTCTATAGATTAACAATTAAGTTTATTTAACATATAAAACTGAAAAGAGCGATGATCAATTAAGAACATCACTCCTTTTCAGCTTGAAAAATGCGAATTTTAAAACGTAACCGGCTCGATGATATAACCCCTTTCCGACAACTGTTTTAGCAGACCTGTTTCACCCGTCAAATGCAAACAACCCACAGCTACAAAACAAGAATTTTTTGGAAACATAATTTTAAACTGTTCCATCCAGTTGTTATTTCTACTTTCAAGTAAAATTTTCTTTTCCTCCAGATTCATTTCATCATCTTCATTATTTAGTGCTTCAAGATGAATTAAATCTCCTTTCACATAAAATTCATTCAATTTCATCAGCATCTCCGTTGACTTGTCTTTATCTTTAATAGTACTCACAAGCATCTCAGCCTGACGTTTTAGTGAAATCTTATTAAACAAAATATCAATCTGTTGTTCAATTGTTTCAAGTCCGACAATCGTTTTTTTAGTTTTTTTTCCAAATTTCTGAACCATCATGTCAATGGCTTCGGGCTCTTTCTTTAAATTCTGTTGTTTCAGGTACAACATCGTAGTATATAAAGAGTTCAACATCATTGGCTTATAGTTGGAAAATTTCTTAACTCCCATGCCCAACACTTCTTTAAATGCTTCGTCAACAGCAATATAATCATCAGCGCTAAGCAATTCATTCAACGTTGAATCCTTCATGGTTGCTCCTTTCATCAATTTCAATTGCAATTCAAGCATATTGGATAAGTCCATTTCGCCCACTACAACATCAACTTCCTTTACAAATTGTATCATTTTATCAAAATCAGGGATTTGTTCCTTCGAGATTAAATGATGTGTACCAAACAAATAACTAGGCTTTTCAAGTCCGTTACCACTCACTTTCCATAATAATTGAGCACTTGAATGCGAACTTAAAATTAAAACTAAAAGAAATGCTATTGATTTATTCTTCATAAAAATATGTTTATAAAAAAATGAATATCCGCATAAATACCTAAACTAATAGGGGTTTCACCCCTAAAACCCGACTTACTTTTTTGCCTTGATGCAAAAAAGTAAGCAAAAAAGATCAAGACTGTGCCTGCTTCACTCGAAAAACTTGCGCTCGATAGGCTCAAATCGTCCAAACTCACACCGACGAAATACGTCGGTGCTCAAACAAGGACGATTTTTAACCGCCTATCTCACTTGTTTTTCGGCTCACCAGACAAGGTCGGTCGATTGCAAGCAGATCAGAAGTCATTAGGTCATTATCCTGATAATCATTTAGAAAAATGAATTTATTTTCTCATTAATGCAAATCAGCATTAATTATATCCCAGGTACCTTGAATGAGTTTTTGATTATTATCAGGTAAATAAGCTGCTACATCAACGGGATCATGAACAATCAACTCGATAATACCCGGCGTAACTTTTACAGAATTGCGCTTAAGGCGTTCGAAACTCCCTTTTAGTGTAACAGGAATGATAGGCAGTTTAAGATCGCCGGCCAATACAAATGCGCCTCGTTTAAATTTTCCCATTTCTCCGTTCATCGTTCTTGTTCCTTCAGGAAAAATCACAACAGATATTCCGTTTTGTAATTGCTTTTCGGCTTTTTCAAGACTTTTTCGTGCTGACAAAGGACTTTTCCGATCGATAAAAATATGTCCGGCAGATGCACAGGCCTGTCCTACAAGTGGAATTCTTTTCAATTCAGCTTTCATTACCCATCTGAAAATCATTGGCAACCAACCATACATTACAAAAATATCGAATATGCTTTGATGATTTGAAACAATAATATATGACTGTGTGGGATTCAATTTTCCCAACCCTTTAATTTTAACTTTGACAAAAGAAATCTTACAAAATGCGCGTCCCCAGAATTGTGCAGGATAATATGAGAATTTACTGTCGGGCAAAATCGGCGAAAGAATGATGGTGAATAATGCCGTTAGAATAGTTAAAACCAGCAACAAGGGGAAAGCAATAAGCCATTGATAAATATCAAAATAAAACGGTCTTTTTGTTTTCATATAAATATGAGATAACAGAATAAAGATTAAAGATCAAAGACTTTATGAAGATAATTTTGAATCAACTGAAATCATTGAAACTTTTCAAACCCGTAAGATCTTTGAAACTCTTAAAACTATTTCCTTTTTAAAATTATCCATAATATAATTGGTGCACCAAAGAGTGAACTAATGGTATTGATTGGAATAGTGTAAGCGGGAATTTGAGTTATAATATCGCATATCAACAACAATGAAGCTCCACAAAGCATTGAACCGGGCAATAAAATTTTATGCGTAGAGGTTCTGAAAATTCCACGGGCAATATGTGGAATGGCCACACCTACAAATGCAATAGGACCTGTAAAAGCAGTAATTCCTCCGGCTAATAATCCTGTAGCAATTACGATCAGAAAACGCGTTTGAAGTATCGATATTCCAAGTCCGCGGGCATAGTTTTCGCCAAGTAATAAACCGTCGAGCTTTTTCTGAAGATAAAATGCCAGCCCTAATCCAACCAACGAAACCGGTAGCAATACTTGCATATATGTCCATGTTACAGCACTCAGACTACCAAAAGTCCACATTACAAATAACTTAATTGCATCCGGATTACTGAAATTTTGTATTACACTCACAATGGAGCCGGCAATAGTTCCGAACATAATACCCACAATCAATAAGGAAACAGCACTTTGAACCCTGAAAGATACTCCAACCACAAGCAACAACACCAATGCAGCTCCAATTACTGCTGCCAAAACCATCGACCAACCGGAACTAACGAATGCGACAGGCAAAAAAGCTGAAGCCATAGTAATAACAGCTACCCCCAAACTGGCACCGGAACTTACACCTAGAATGTAAGGATCGGCCAGTGGATTTCGGAAAAGTGTCTGCATCAATAACCCTGCAACCGACAATGAAGCACCTGCCAAAATTGCTGTCATAGCTTTTGGAATTCTGAAATTAAGTAAAATTTCAGAATTTATTTCACCTGAAGCATTGCCTGCAAAAACTTTAATTATATCCCTGAACGAAATATGAATACTTCCCCATGCCAAATCGGCAAGAAAAAGCACAAAAGTGAGAACACTTAGTACTATAAATAATATGGTGATTCGTGAGCGCATTTTTTATTTCAACTTATCTGCATAAACTAATTCATAACCTGTCAATAATTCAGGATGCAAGATAGCAATAACATCGCTTAAAAGCAAATCGGGTCGGGCAACGGCACTTTCCCAAAAATCATTAGCAGTTGAAGGAAGCAGCCGTTTATTGAAATTATAAACTTGCTTTAATGTAACCGGACGAAACAGAGCATGTTTTGAATCTGCTTTAATGAGGTCGTTCAATGAACCAAAATTACAATTTAACCAGATTTCACTTTCTGAAAAATTCTTGAGTACCGTTTCCACATTCAACGGAATACTACCCGCCGTAGTGTCATTGGTATAAAAATAATCTGCTCCGGCATCAATAAATAGTTTAGCCATAAAATTCCGTCCGGAAGGCATATACCATGTTCCACGAAAATTAGAGCCTAACATAATACGTGGTTTTTTTTCAACTTTCCGGGCTTTATTTTTAATTTCGTTGTATCGTGTTTCAATATTATTAAAAATACTGTCAGCCATTGACTCCTTATCATAAAACAAAGCTACAAATTTGATCCATTCAGCTCGCGCTAAAGGCGTTGTTTCCATCCATTCATTATTAAAAAGCACCGGAATACCAGCCTGAGATACCCTCAAAGCATAAGGATCGTTTTGATTGTAACCACTCATCATTACAGCTTCGGGTTTAAGTTGTATTGTTTTTTCCACATTAATATTGAAAGCATCCCCCAGATTAACAATTTTACCTTCGTGCAAGAGTCGATTAATATCTTTGTTATAAATAATTTCGGGTGAGCAAACCGCCGTAACTGTATTTATCTCGTTCAATAAACTTAGAAATTCAAATTGAGTTACTGAAGTTGCAGCAAGAGTTTTTACAGGAATTAAGATTTTTGTACCATCAGCAGGCGTCTTGGTTTTCAGGTCATTTACCAAAAAATACCGGGCGTAAACTTGTCCTTTTACCCATGGACTATTTACAATAACTTCTTTATAATCATTATAGTAATAAACCGAAAATCCTTTGGCATAATTCAATTCTATAGAATCAACAGCTAATGACTTATCAGTATTAGTGTGTGTTTTTGTACACGATAAAAAAAAGCAAATAATGAATAAAGAAGATATGAGAATTGTTTTTTTCATAAACATTTTATTACATGAAGTAAAAAATAAAAAACCGCAAAGCTATACTCCGCGGTTCTATATTAAAACATTTACAAAACGCTGCGGTTAATTTACCGCAAAGATAACATTTAAAGTAAATCGAATAAAGTAAAACAATAAAATTATCAATGTCCTCCTTTGGGAATATTTTGATTACTTATTGACGATTCGGGTTCCCGTACAAATATCCAGAAGATAACGGATGTAGTTACAAACAATCCGCAGAAAATATAAAGCAACTGGTGATTTCCGGTGGCTTTAATTACGTTGGCCACACCATTACTCATCATTTGGGGAAGAACCACTGCAAGATTAAATACGCCCATATACAAACCCATTTTAGCAGCATTTACACGTTCGCTCATTATAGCAAAAACGATAGAAATTACTGCCGACCAGCCAATACCTACCAGAAACATACCAATATAAAAATCCACCTCTACCCGACTGAAAAATGCAATATAAAAATAACCTATGGCCGAGAATAACAATGCTGAAATATAGGTTTTTACCCGACCTATTTTCTTAGCTATCGACTGTAAAATCAGTGGAAAAATAGCGCCAATCAGATTTAATATAAAAAAACCAAGCGAAACAATATTTCCAACCGACGAAGCTGAAGTTTGTGTTACCCCGGTCAACTTTTCGGCGAACCAGTTAGCCGTTATTCCTGTAAGTCCGATATTGGGGAGAATTTGATTTTCGATAAAAAAACCTGAAAGAATAAACATGCTCTGAAAAGCCACCCAGGTAAATGAATGTGCCAGCATTATCTTTTGAAATTCGTTTTTATTGGAAGTCTGCTTTAATCCCTGAACAATAATATATACACCAATTGCAACCGAATATATTAATGCTCCAATCAATATCGGGTTATGCCATGGACCTAAAGTTTCGGCAAAGAAATGATGCAGCAAACTGAAAACACCAAATACAAGAAAGCCGTAAAGTGGAAAAATTTCTTTGAAAATTTGCCAAACACCAAATTTCTCCTGATTCGTTACCTGTTCACTACTCTCATCCTTTTTTTCCTGAATAAATAAAATGGGGAATACAGCAGTAAGAAAAACAATACCCGCAGCAATATAAAGCAACATTTCGTTTCCAAAAACCATCGACAGAAAATAAGCGAATACACCAAAAAATCCGGAGATAATTTGCATCCAGACAAAACCTGAGGTGCGTATTTTTCCTTCGGGGGTTAAATCTGCAATAATCGAACGGGCCGGATTAAAGGTAACGTTGATAGATAAGTCAAGAAACAACGCAATAACGGAAGCAATAAGAATAATATCGGTAATACCAGTAATCTGTGAAATGCTGCGAATATGAGGCAGAGTGAGAAATGCAATTGTACTAACCAATCCTCCAATGATAATAAATGGCCGACGCCGACCACCCATAAACCAAACATTATCACTGATTAAACCTACAATTACCTGTCCGAAAATACCGGCAATAGGACCGGCCAGCCAAACAAAAGCCACTTCGTGAATGTCTAACTGATATTTATTTGAAAGGATCCAGCTTAGTGCGGCAATTTGAGTAGATAGAGCAAACCCAACAGCAGTAGCGGGTAATCCAAGCAATGCCAGAAAAGGATTGCTTAATTTCTTTTGAATGTTTAGCATGATTTTTTCAGATATTTGAACAAAGATGTAAGTACAAAGACATTTAATATGCAATGTTATTAAATATTTTTGAGAAAACTGACATCTGTTTGAAAAGCATTAAAAAAAATTGCTGCAAACGTTTGTTTAAATATAATTTTATTAACTGTTGTATTACTTATTCAAAATTTAAAATAGAATAACAGGGGCTTTCTTGGCTTAGGCCAAGCGGCATAGCCGAGCGGCCCCTAAAACCCCACTCACTCCCGATAGCTATCGGGATGTCTTAACACAAAAAAGTAAGCAAAAACACCTCACCCGTCCTTTGGACACCCTCTCCTTTAATAGAGGGAAAAATGAATAAAAGTGTTTGACTTCGCCCGCTTCACTCGAAAATCTTACGTTCAAAAGGCTTAACCCCGATAGCGATCGGGACCAAACTCACACCGACGAAATACGTCGGTGCTCAAACAAGGACGATTCTTAACGCCTTTTTCACTTGTTTTTCGGCTCACCGGACAAGGTCGGTCGCTGGCGAACATTGTAATTACTATTAGGTGTCAAAACGGATAATCTTTAAATATAAAATACACTTTACTCATATCATCAATATATACTTTGCGTCATTGATTTTCAACAACGCAAAGAATTGAATTTGCACAACAATCATCAAATTGATTACTGCACTACTGTACCTACATACTGACTATTGGAAAAACGTAAACCATCCGTTGAAACAAAATATAACCAGCAATGTATATTTGCACCATTCCAGATAACCGGCATATCGATGTTTGATGTTCCCACATTAAGAGCGATTACGCTTGCATGTGTAAATACCTGATTGGTTTGTTCGTTGTAGAAAACAAAGTTAGCCAATGCCGCAGGGTCGGTTCCTTCGAGGACGGTTGTATCCCAATCGATTTTCAATTTAGCGGGTGCCGTTTTTTCCACTACTGCCGTATCGACAGTGTATAAGCCTCCTTCAGCAAATATCAATTTTTCCAAATCGATGCTAAAATCGGGATATTCACCAACAATGGCATTTTTGAATGCTTTGTTGATTGCATACCGAATACCGGGATTACCACCAAAGTTTTTTTTGAACACCGGATAGAAAGGCCGGAGAACAGTATTGATAAATCCAAATTTAGTCCTATGAATGACCTGCTTATCGGTACGTGGATTGGTTGGGACACTTGCTACACGAAGGTAATTTTTACCAGTAGCTTTTGATTGAGTGGCGAGTGCATCGCCGTATTTGCCGGAAATTTTTCCGAATGTTGTTGACTTGAAAGTCGCCATAATTTTAGTTTTAGAAATTAGTAATTGAGAAATTAAGAAAATAGAAAATAGAAATTGGTAAGTAGTGATTCACTTAGAATCACAGAGAAAGTACTTACAATCACAGAGAAATCACTTAGAATCACAGACAATTCACTTAGAATCACAGAGGATTCACAGAGAAATCACTGTAGTATCACAGTACTATCACTTAGGAATGACAGAGATTAGTTGGTGAACGAATGGGATGATTTGGTAAATATGTTGTTTTTTGAGAATTGAAAATTGAGTTCATGATGTAATATGTGTTTTGTTTTTACGCAAAGTTATAGGCTTATAGTTTTTTGGGGTATGGTTCAGGTGAGTAAACGGGTATAGTATTAAAATTTTAAAGTATTGTTTCATAGAGAAATACATTTAAAAGTTTAATTGTATTTAACACATATTGGGGTGGGTAATCAGAAACGATAGAGGGATGGAGATGTTATACCCAGGCGATTGCGGTGAGTTGATGATATGCTGCCCTTTCAGGGCGGACTTGTGTGTATGTGTTTAAGCCCAAGGCGATGCCGTTGGGTTGATGATATGTTACCCTTTCAGGGTGCGCTTAGCCAATGAGATTATCGTTTTCGATTTGACGTGCAATTTTGTCAAGTCCGAGTTTCAGGAAAGTTTCTTTTACGAACTGAATATCGGTCTGGTATTTTTTAGAAGTGCGTTCGGATGGATCTTTGATTGGATTTTTAGTAAGTTTATATATATTGTCGTAGTTTTTGCCAGTAAGGAGTTGGATAAAACGAGCAATTTCGGATTTATTGCGTGCAAATGCCTCTTTATCAACTTCGTTGAGCAAATAATATAAAGCCAAAAACTGACGATTGAGGGTGATATCGGTTTCCGGAAGTGGGATTTTTGGCACGCTTTGATCCTGTTCAACTGCATTATTCGAAATCACATTGGTAACATCAAATGGATT
Organism: uncultured Paludibacter sp.; assembly: GCA_964396705.1. GTDB lineage: Bacteria > Bacteroidota > Bacteroidia > Bacteroidales > Paludibacteraceae > Paludibacter. The sequence continues at coordinate 24,990 of CAYNHC010000003.1, read as the reverse complement.
TGCAGGAATATCATTTTGAATTTGAAAATCAATCAAATCTATTAATTCCTGACATTTCCGAAGAAAATCTAATTCATCTTCTTTATTTACTTTAAAATACTCTTGTTTTAAACAAAATTCTTTGCAATCGACAATGATTCTATTAATAAACTTTTTTCTCTCAACCAAATCGGCATAGTCCTGTGCTTCAGTTAAAATATCAGAAAACGTGAACCAGTTTTTAAATTCGTTATTTTCATTGTAAAAATCGGCATATAGATCTTTAAGGTTTGATAATAAATTATCTACTTGCCTAATAAGATTTTTATAATATAAGTCAGAAATTTTGAAAGCTAACGAACGATATTTGTTGGCTGCTTCATCCCATGATTCAACAGAATTGCCAAAAAACTTTTTCGCTTTCTCAATAGTATCAGACAATGTAGCTTCCAGGATATTTTTAAATACATCAACATCGAAAAACCTTGTATCTTTTCGAATAAGTTTACGATTGTGATAATAATATTCAATTGATTTTAAATAGTTAATATCATCTTCGTTTACCTGCATAGTACCGAAAATAAACATAAGTAAATCCATCGCTTTTATAAATCCTTCGTTAACGTGACGATACTCTTCCATTACTTCCTGAATGGTGTAACCATCAATTTTTTCTGAAAAATGTTTTATGATTTGCTCAGTAGAAATTAAAAATTTAAAACCGTTTGGTTTGTTATCAGTGGACTTTTTTATATCAACATTTTTTATTGATTTTACTTTGTGGGTTGATGTTTTTTTTAGATTTTCAGGTTTGGAGTTAGCCATAATAAAAAAAATATGAAATATTTGAAAATGTGAACTTTTGGTTAGATTTGAAGATATGGTGTGGTTTATATGACAGTGTGAGCAAGGAAATAAACTAAACAGGTGATTTTACTACTTCGAGTTTAATGGAAAAATCGACAGATATATCTCCATCGTTAGGAATAATAATATAGGTTTTATCTGCTTCGCGCACAATGTTTAAGGTCATTAAAAATGAAATATTTTTATCTTTTTCAGACCACTCCTGTATTTCATATTGTTGTTTTACGGTATTGTATTTCCAGTGCCCTTTTTTGATACTCATATCATCAATTCCTATGGTGAAATCAAAGTTATTATTGGCATAAAATACAAAGACCGAGTGCAGGAACTGGTATTTAAACATTTCAATAAGTTCTTCTTCGTCTTTGGTTTTTGCCGGAGGTGTAGTTACTTTTCCTCCTAAAACTTTCCACACACCTACCACATCAGCGGGCAATACTATTTGAGAAAAACCAACAGTACAAGCAATTAGCCAACATCCGATAATTAAAATACAATTTTTCATATTTACAATTTTATTTTGATTTATTCTCTAATTATACAATTTCAAATACTGCATCAACTTTTTTTGTTGACATTGGGGACTAAAAGGACAATGTAGTATCATATATCTATAATGTTGGATAATGTTTAAACCTGTATGAAATTAAATCTCGGTATCAGAATAATGTTAGTTGTTGAGTATCTGATTTAGGTGGATAGAATGTACCGATTATTATATATGGATTAGGCGCTACATTATGAAATTGTTTTGTAGTACCCAGAAAGAAATAAAGGTCTCTTTCTTTATACATCCACCCGAAATACTTTTCCTTTACTTTCTGACAAGCTACAGCCTCATCTCCTTTAGCATCTTTAAGGCAGTTCCAGTAAAGCATACCCAATTCCCAGTCTTCAATCATTAAAATTCTTACGATACCATCTTCCGATTTAAATACATACGAAAACTTGTAGGGAAGTTTCTTTACTACTTTGAATATTTCTTTTGTTTCTTCTATATCAAATAAACTTCCTTGTGCCTGATTGGCCAAAACAGCATTCATTTTTGCTTTGCTCCATTCCCGGTCGCATTTTTCCCAAATAAAGTCGACGACTTCTGTTGGCTTGAGCACAGCCAGCGATGTTCCTTTTATTTTGGTATCAGCCAGTAGTTCTGTCATGTTTTTGTACACAAACCCCAGAGCCGTTTTTTTACGATGTGCCCATTCATGTTTTGTGCCAATTTCTTCCAGAATTTTGATTTCATTGTCTATGTCGCGGGGACGGTAACTTTCGGGACGATAGTCGGAGGTGTTTTTGACCAGATCGAGTTCTATCCACTGCCATTTTTTATAACGGCTATCGTAATGGAGTTTACGAAACGGAACAGGAAAGATACGAACCCATGTGCCATCTTCGCGGAAACCTGCAGTACAAACCAACTCATCGTATTTTTCCGACAAGGTTGGATAGGTTTTTACGGTGATGAGTACTTTAGTTAAGGCCATATAAAAATTTACTATTTTTTCATTTACGATGTACAAATTTATTTCTAAAACATAATCGACGAAAACTTACAGCAATTTAAACGGATAATTTGCATCCGGTAATAGGAGCAAATGTTTGATAATACGTGAACGGTGGCATTGGGCAGGGTCTTTTTCGAAGCAGGTAATTGCAACGCGACTGTCTGTTTCAATTAGTTTGCGTACCCGCAAGAGTGCTTCCTGATTGTTTTTCAGGGTAGTATTTTCGTATTTTTCAAACAGGATATCGTAATCCATTTGCGAACGTAAATCCAGACGTTGTTCCGACTCTATACCCAATTCGGGAATATGAATATATTGTATGCCTACTCCCTCACAGGCTTTAAGTAACTGACTTTTTGAGAAGCCATATTTCTGACTGTAGGCATTTTTACGCACATCGCACAGTGTGTGCACATCGTTTATTATCAGCCTGTTTATATAGGTTTCCAGTGTTATGCCTTCGTAACCAATACTAAATAAACCTACTTCGGAAATACTCCGTTTTTGCTGTTCTACTTTTACCAGCTCATCGGGAGTTAGTAACTCGCGAGCAATGGCGCTTTTGGTGGCGAAATAAGGGTATTTTTGGTATGTGTATCGGATTAAATCGGTTTGATTTAATGTGCCAAATTCCGCTTTCATATCTATCAATGCCTGACGATCGAACATATCCAACATACCCAGGTAATTACCCGCCTGTTTTAGTTCAATAAACCGACCGTTTGATTCTTCTTTTACCCCGATATAGCCGTATTTTGCCATGGTAGAAATATCCTGATTCGCCTGAAACGAGAAGCAACCATAACGATAAGGTATAAAATCGAAAGATTTTACACTTTGCGCACGGGTAAAAAGGAACAGGTATTTCTGCAAACTTTTTGCAGTAAGCTGTCCGTCAAATAACTCGAGTAAGGCTAATAGTATTTTTCGGCGGTAGTATAACATAAGGCAAAAATACTAAATTCTACGGAAATCACTATAAATAATGGAAGAAACCTTAAGAAGAGTGTCTGTTTAAATTAACCTATGTTTCATACGAAGGAATAATTGAAAGATATTTCAATTTAATCACGGATTTCTCTATTAACTTGAATAATATTAAGAGGTTTAATATCTTCATCTACGTTATCCAAAATCGAATTTATATATAATTCACTCCAGAAAGGGTGTGTAATTAATATCTTACGACCTCTGTTTTCAACAATTGCAATACCATCTGTATACAGTTTGTGTTTTTCGAAACTGGTATAAAGTTTTTCAAAATAATCTGACCAATACTCAGTTTTAAAACCAATTTCTGCATTTTGATTTATTGATAGTTTTGCCAAATCAAGCCCTAATCTCCAATCTAAAATGCTATGATATTTCTGGTTAAAGTAGTCTCTAAGACAATCATAACAAGAACTTGAACATCTTTCTTTATGACTAACGATTTGTTTGTAAAATTCATGTGTTTCTGAAAATGATTCGATAAAAGCATTAGTTGGTATATCTTCGCCATCTCTTCCACTAAGATGATTACAATATCCTGCTCCGTTTTCTAAACGTTCTACCAAAAAGACCTCTCCTTGTTTCTTCTTCACATGATATCCAACTTCAATTTCATTAGTGTCAATATCTAATAAACTACAAACAGCTTTTTGAAGCAAAAATCCCCATGAAATATATGCAGCCTTTATTTCTTCACAATTCTCATTAATTTCAGTTACGCATAAATCGTAATTTGGGTTTATATTATTAATTTGTGCTGTAAGAACTCCTGTTGTTTTAGAAGATATTAACACATAGTCCTTTTCATCATAAAGTTTCAAATTTGATTGCCTTTTAGAATCAAACGCACTCTTCATCACATATTGCTTGGTGTTATTTAATTTACCAATATTAAATAGATTACCATTATTGTCATTAATCAAGTGAACTAGCCCCTCATGTGGCGATACATTTGTTTTAATGATTAAGTTTCTAATTTCTAATTTGTATTTTAGTTCCGAACTTGCATCTAATGAAATAGATGTTGATACCGGATTATAGTCAAAATTTCCATTAAAATCTTTTGTGCCATTTTCAAAGTCGATGCAATAACCCAAAGGAGAACACGCATTTACTTTTTTTATAGAATCTTGCTCACATTCCGGACATTTGCTTTTTAAATCGTTGTTTAAAGTTGTAAAACCACAACTATTGCAAAATGACACTTCATTAGGAAGTTCATTTAAGCCATACTTTTCTTCCCATTTCCCATATTCTTTTTTATATGTAACAAAGCCTACTGATGTCAATAACTTTTTGTCTTTTACTAATTCGCATCCTGGTGCAAAAGTACTAATGGCAATATCTTCATTTCGATCAACTACCTCACTGGGTTGCTTTTCGTTTGGCTTAGGTTGTGAATGATACAAATACTTTACCCGTGTTGGAAAACCAAACATAGGCAAACGCCCAGCGTTGGCAAGTTTCTCACTTAATGCTTCCTGGGGATATTTTATATTGTCTTTGGCCACTTCCGAAATTATATCAATTAGATCAATGTGAATAAATCGTTTAATTTCCTCATTTGATTTCTTAAGTTTCATTTCTTTTGAAATACATTCAATTGTATTTTCTATTGAATTTGTATTACATGATATCCAGTTTGAAACCTGTTCTTTATGTTTCTTTTCCCATTCAGAGGCTTTACCAAATTCACCATGTACATTATCCGATCCATCTTCAATCTCAATTCCTTCAAATGACTTGTAAAGAATTTGCTTAATTATCATTCGTTCTGCAATTTCGCTACTCTGAATTTCCAGATAGGGGTCTTTAGGGATTGATGAAACTATTCTTTCTGTTTGAAAATAATGTGTTTGATCGTGACTATTTGCCTTTGCAACTGTTAGAGCAATGGAAAGTGAATTCCCTCTACGACCTGCACGACCAACTCTTTGTTGATAATTGAAACGTTGAGGTGGTACGTTTCCCAACATAACGCCAGATAATGAGCCAATATCAACCCCAGCTTCCATAGTTGTAGTAACGCTCAATAAGTCAATTTCATCAACTATTTTGTTTTCATTTTCTAGAAAAATTCCTTGGAAAAGTCGTTGTCTTTTTGTTGAATCACCTTTTGATGTTTGACCAGTTAATTCCTCGCAATGCAATCTGTAAGGTTTTGCTGATTTTGCTAAGTAAGTATAATAATCATCTGAATTCTCCAATTCATTTTTTGTTATTACCTCTTTAATCAAGGATTTATTGTAACAGTTGCAGCAAACTCCATTAGATGGATGCAAATGAACTGATTTACATCTATTACAAACCCATTTGAAATCACCTACTGCAACTTTTTTGAAGTATAAATTCTCACCTGTCAAAACTAATTCATTTGCACCTACTATCCTTTTTGTTTTCAAAATATCAATAAGGCTATCTAAGTGAGGTCTTTTACCTTTACTGTTAATGTCACCATAGACATTTTTAGCATAGCGCCTAACAGAGAGAGGTAGACTTTCATAAAAATTGTCTGAATATCCAGAAATCCTTCTACTTTCACCCAACAGACGAATACATGTATCGATAAATTGAGTGAATTTTTCCTCTAAACCACTTATATTACAAGTAATATAACCTAATTTTAAGGCTTCAAAACTTCTCTTTTTATGTGCAAATATTGTGTATAACTGTTCTGTGCTACATTTTTTAAGAATATCTGTAAAGTAATGGGAGTCATTTCCAAAATCAATTCTCTCTATTATTTCATTCGTCCACCTAAACAATTCTTTCCAGTCTGTTTTTAATCTACTGTTAAGAGTTGGATAAGGCCCAGCCGGATTAATACCAATCAAAGCCATTTTTTGCCATACTTTATCCTCAATATTCTTTAAGTTTGGAATAATTCCTTTCAATGAATTATTTAACTCAAGTATTTCTTCCTCTGTAAGGAGATCTTCTTTTTCATAAATAATTTGAGATATTAGTTTGCTAAAAAAATTATTATCTTTAAGATTTTTAAAGTGTTTTTTTTCAAGTTGATTAAACCCACTGCTACCTTCTGCTCTAAACTTATGTAATAATTTGATTGTTTCAGCGTCATCCTCAAGAGAATCAATAACTATTTGCCTCAATACATCCCTATAATGGTCTAATTCTATTCCAGCAGATAATTTAGCAGCAGCTTGACGGCTGTCCGAAAATAAAACCAATTTAGGAGTATCTATTCCATTTTCTTTCAGCCCCCTCATCAAAGCATCAGCCATTACCTGATTAACTTTTTGAACCCCTGTTGCATGTTTCGCTATTGGTGTAAATGATTTTTCATTGGTTACTTTAAATTCAATGAAACAATTTGGACATGTATCAGGATATTTTGTAAGAGAATTAGGTTCTGGCTTGTAAAGGCTTGATTTTACTGGATATAATTTTAAATACTCACCAGTTCTGCAATTGAGATTAAATGAAGCCCATTTTAGTTTATCCTTTTCTTCATCGCTCATTAGTTTTCCCGGCCACAAAACTAATTCCTTCTCATTTTTGTTGAAATTCGATTTGATATGAACCATGTAATTTTTTGAACCTTCTTTCAAATTAAAACCAGTTAAAAACATTTCTCCACAGCCTCTGCAAACTAAAACCTCATAAATTTTACTTCCACATTTACAGAGTGATTCTCCTGGTGAACGATATAGCTTTCCAATGTTTCTGTTTGCATCTTTAAATTCATCGGATATTTCTGTGCATTCAGGATTAGAGCATGCCCAAAGTCCTTCAATGTTTCTAAAAAAATAATGTGCCCTTATTGGTTGAATTGCAACGTTGTTTTGATCTTTAGCTTCACAAAGTATAATCAATAGTGATTCTAATACTTTTTGAGAAAGTTCAATTGGCACATTTTCGAATAATGTTTTAGAAAGCATATTTGCTTTTGTTGCAACAACAACTTTATCGTTGTTTTGCATTACATATTTCAATAATTCAACAACTTGGTATTTACTCACAAACTCAACTGTTGATGTACAATTGGTTTTTTCTAAAATAGAACTAATCGCATTTTCTAGCCCTATTGAATCGTATATTTCTTTGAAGGCAACTAATTCATTAAATGGTAATGTAATTTGTGGGCGATTATCAATTGTTACATGTGGAGGGTTTTTGAGTAACGAAAATTTATCAACATAATTTTCTAACTTTACTCCAAAAAAACTACATAAATAATTCTTGGTTCTTTCTCCTTCTTGCATAGAAGCACTCGAAGACAAAAACTGAACTTGTGGGTGGTCAGGGTGTAGTCCTAACTTATCAAGTAATAGTCTTAATAAGTAAGCAACCTCAGTACCTGAAGTTCCTCTGTATGTGTGCATTTCATCTACAACTAAATGAAAAATGTTCTCGGTACTTTGTGCAAGCCATTCTTTGGTTTTTTCGAATATAGCATCTTCCTGCTTCCTTAGGAGCATAATATTGAGCATGCTATAATTTGTAATCAATATATCTGGCGGTGCTGTTTGCATACTCCATCTATCCCACATCTCGGCTGAGTCAATATCCATGCACGGTATATGATATAATAAATCCTCGTTGCCAGATTTTTTTGCACCTTCCCAATCAGAAATATGATTATCCTTTTCTTTTTTATATTTGTCGTCTGCTTTACCTTTTTTTCCACTTACTGGCGTTTTACCAGTATATCTGCCAAAATAAAAACGATGACCTTTTCTGTTTTTATCTAACCAATTACGAGCGCCACATTGATTGTCGCTTATGCTATTAAGCGATTTTCTCAAACGTATCATTTGATCTTCAGCAAGAGCATTTAATGGATAAAGAATCAACGTTCGCATTGCTCTTGGTCTGTCATTTTCCCATTTTTTGGACTCTTCGACTAAATCTGCAATAACTGGTAGTAGAAAACATTCTGTTTTTCCTGAACCAGTTCCGGTAGTAGCAACAATGTGTTTGCGATTTTTTACAGCCTCTACAATTGCCTCTTCCTGATGTTTATACAGTTTTCGCTCTTTACCACCAAAATTTGGGAAAAGCCCACATTTTGCAAAATCAGCAAAGTCTAAACTGATATTGTTTTCGGTGCAAACTTTTGTAAGAGTTTTTGTTTCTTCGTAACGCGGAACTAATTCAATGATTGGGGGTTGGCAAATCGCTTCTGGTTCGTCATACAACTTCCGTCTTTCTCTATTGTAATAATTTTCTGAAAGTGGCAAACCACTTTCAATGTAACGAATGTAAGTGTCTTTTAATTCACGCCAAACTTTAATCGGATTATTCATATTATTTCGGTTTTTGTATCAAAAATTCGGTCTAATTGTAAAACAGCATTTTTAGTTATGTTGCTGTAAATTTGATTATTGTATTCTTTAGTGTAAACAGTTGTATCAAACAGTGATGCTAATCGTAATATTCGTTCAATTAAGATGGGTAAGTTAATGTTTCCGACATCCAATTTTTTTTCTTTGGAGTAGTATTTAAAACCAGCTTGTTTACAATAGATATAACTTTCTACAATTGGTCTCGCATCTGGATTTTGAGCATTTGATGGTATTGAATATGTCAAACCACTTTCAATAAAATAATATTTCTGAACATTTTCAGAATTTCTGAACAAACCAAAAGTCTGATTCTTATTATCTTCCCATTTCCTGTTGTCTATATTAAAGTATTGAGCAAAACACATTGTAGAAGCTATCTCAAAATTGGATATTACGTTTTTGATTTTTGGAAAATTACTCAGATATTCGGATATGTTCGGTTTCGATAACTGAATATCTATTACTTTTGAAAAATCAACTATCTCTTTCTCAATAGCTTTAAATCGAACAATACCAAATTGACAAATCGTATATAGGTGAAAACTGTTTTTTAATTTTTCAATTTGAACAGAATTTAAATTTACTCCAATAGCCTTATTGTCTGGGTAAAATAACAAAATTGGGTTGCTTAATGTATAAGTTCCATCACCGCAAAATTCAATTAATCCATATCGAACTAAAGGATAGAAAATATTTAACCACGAGTGCTTTTTATCAAACTCATAGCTTGCCAAAAGATTTTTAGCAGCTAGACGTATTTGATTTAAGCTACGTGTTTCGTAACACTTAAACCACTTAAAAAAAAGTGCCTGTAATTCCTCTATGTTAGTGGTCATTCTTCATCAAATAAATGTTCATATTCAGCACTTACAGAAATTTTAATTTCATCAATATCAGACTCCAGATTATCAAATGAAAATATTGTTGAATCAATTTTACCGTTTGTTAGGCCAAAAACCTTACTGCTAATCCTATCTATATCGTTTTTATAGGCAATGCTACCCCAATCAGGAAACGTTTCTTTATAGAGCTTTAGACCGATTGTTGGATTTTGGCTTGAGGCTTTTGTTGCAAAAATGATAAGATTATTTGGGTAACTTGTTTCAGCGAAAAGGATTTTACTTCTAATCCCAGCAATAACATCAAGTAATGGACGTGCATAACATTCGGGGCTTGATAAATTTACATCCTCTAAAACAAAAAAATGTGGTATTTCGGGATTTCCATGAGCTGAATTCCAAATGGTTGATAAACCATTATTCCAAAAATCTTTAAAATGTAACCAATCTGGCTCGGTGTGTTGAATAATATATTTTGCATTTCCAGAAGCTTTAATAACTGAAAGTGCAATTCGGATATCTTTTATAAACAGTGCTTTGTAAACAAGCATAGTTTCAAAAATCCGTTTTGCAAAATCTGGATTTCGCTTGAAATCTGATAAGTAGTATTGAACGTTGTTTATAAATTCCTTAACATTGAGCATCTCGTTGTGTTCAGCAGCCACCTCTTCAAGAATATAACTATTTTCGGTAATTGAGTTTGTAGTATCTGCAGATAAAGAAAGAACCTCTTTTATAATACCAAAGTCAGAGATTATTCGGGATTTTTCTTTTTCAATCTCAATTAATCGTTGTTTTGATTGCTCAAATTCAACAATCGCTTTTTGGGTTTCAATTTGTTTTTTGTTTATTTCGGTATTGAGTGCTGTAATTTTAGTTTTTGCTTCTTGCTCTGTTTTATAGAGGTTTTCATTTAGTTCTTTTTCCTTTTTAAGAATCTCATCCTCAGTTTTTTTGAATTTTTCCGAATACTCACTTTGAAAGTCTTCAATATGTTTTTCTATTGCCTTATTAAATGCAAGTTTCAAACCAGCAGATTTCGACATAAAATCATAGATTTCATTTCTTTCAAGTTCTATTTGATCGAAATAATCTTCAATTCTTTTCAATCTAAGCTTTTCAATTTCAACATCTGTTTTACTCGATGAATCGAAAAATTTTGGAATGTCTTTTTGCCATTTACCAATAGAATTTAGTTTTTTTACACTTTCATAATCAACTTGAATAAGTTTTTTCTTAAACCAATCGAAAAGCTCTTCTGAGTTCATACAATCAATTATTGAACATTCACTTATAGGCTCTTCAATCAATCGAGTAAAGGTTTTATTTTTAATTAAATTCTCTTCATTTGAATCAATATCCCAGATAAATATTTTGTTTAGTTCAACTGCACTCAATACTCCATTATTAACTTCAAATTTACCTATAATGTATTTATCATTAATACCATAAAACAATCCATCTTCATAATTTCCAATAATTTGAACACTTGATAAGTCAATACTTTGATTTTTGACACAGAATTCTTTAAGAGGATACACAGGTGTGCCAAAAGCAGAATACAACCAGTCTAGTACATATTCGTCATGCCCATCTTTTGGTTGGGAGTTTGGTTTTACGCTAAATTCAATTATTTCATCTTCTTTATATGGAAATTTTTTGAAGAAATCAAAAGCAAAAATATTACCATGAGGTTTGAAAATTTCAATAACTCTACTTTCACTAAGTTTAAACTTATTATGATCCTCATCAATTATTGCATAGGCTTTTATTTTTACATTATCATTAGCATAATGTGGATTTTGAACAATTCCAATTACTCTGTGTTTTTCAAAATCAAATTCCATAATTTCTTCTATTTAAGGCATTAATAATTTGGGTTTTATATTTTTGCTTCTTCTGCTTTTTTAGAACTGCATTAATCCATGTTTGGGTGTTTTCGTCAATTGCGATTATACTAAATATGAAATTTAATCCATTTATATTATATTCATTTTCGGCATATTGCCACTTTTTGGCTTTTTTCTCGATACACCAACCAGTTTCTTTTGAATTTATACTGACGATTGGCAATTCAACTATCTCAATATCTGTTCGTTTAGTACCACCTCTGATTTTATACGTACCTACTTCGAAATTTCTTAATGAAATTCTTTGTCCTTTATTAGGAACACCATTTATTCGTATTTCATTATTTATATTTACGACAATGTCAGGACCCGCATTTCTCAACCATTGAGCTCGTCCGATTTTTAAACCATTTTCAAGACTATAAGCATGTATGTCTTTTGAAAAGAATCTTTGATTAAAATTTGTAACTTCAACTTCTTTAATGGTGTATCTGTTATTTGACCTGTAAGAAAAGTCATTTAAAACATTTCCGAGTTGATTAAGTATATATCTATTGTGGTTCTCACAAATGATTATATAGGTTTGGAACGATAATGTTCTTGTATATTGCCATTCTTCATAATTCCCTTTTTCAAAGAATAGAGTGTTTGAATCCTTTTTGATTTTATCAAACAGTTTTAAGTCTGTAAGATAAATGGTTTCACTCCGATTATCATTGCCCGTAAGCTTATAAATTTCTCCTTTTTCATAATTATAATAGAAGTCTGTACGTTCAATATTCTTAAATGTTTCAACGTTGGTCTTGGTTGAAGCATTTTCATTAATTATTGGGACTTCTCCTTCCCATTCATTATTGTAAAATGAATAGATTTGGTTATACAATCTATCTAAATTACCTTTATCTTCTAACCTATTTTTGGTTCTTGAAAAATGGCTCGTAATTTTTTGATTATCAATATGCTTATTTATTTCATCTTTGAAATCAAGAAATGAAATATCTTCGTGTGGCCTATACCCACAACAATCAAATAGTAAAGGAATATACTTTAAATCTTCTTTATTTAGTAGGGAGTGCGACAATGGATATGCAATGTAGCAACCTGGTCCGTATCCAATTTCAGGTATAGTAATTTGATAGTTGTTTTTATTTGACCATGTTTTTAAACCTTGCCAAATGTTGTCTTGATAATTGGGATATATCTTATTTAAATGCTCCTTTTTTATTCCAAGATAATCAATTAGTCTTGGATTATATGTGCGGTGTGTGAGTTCTTCATTTTCATCCTTCATTTGTGACGCTATGTAGATTTGAATAGCTATCAGTCCAAAAAAGTTTGGTATTTCACTATTTAACTCAAGAGCATATTCCCAATTTCGATGGAAGTGATACTTAAATGATTCTTGTAATTCTGCTTTTGTTACTTTATGCCCTTTCTGAAATTGATTTATTACACTTTCATCGACAGACATGATTATTTCATCTCCTGAATTATCGGAGTTGAAATAAATATCAAAAATATATTTATTGAATTTGGTGTAAATCATAATGACAAAACAAATAGTATAAGGCAACAATAAAGCTACAAATCTACAAATTAGATTTTATTAATCCTACTAATTGTTAAAAAGAAATGGATATTAGGAGGGTTTTAAGAGCATCGAATAATGAAGTACAGCATAACAGGGTTTGTGTACAAGTTGTACACATTTAAACTAATTTATTGTTCATTCTTATCAATATATACTTTGCGTCATTGAAAATCAATGACGCAAAGAATTGAATCAATTAGCAATTTCCCGTATTTTTTTCGATTTTCCCATTCGCCGCACAATACTCAATATACAATTCCTCAACTTTGACCCTTGCCCACGGTGTTTTGCGCAGAAATTTCAAACTGGAATTGATACTCGGGTTTATGCAAAAACAGTTAATTCGTATCCGTTTATCCATTTCCTCCCAGCCATAGTGTTCCACAAGGGCATCCAATATCGCTTTTAGCGTTATGCCGTGCAAGGGGTCAGTAGGCTGTTTTGTCATTTTAGTGTTTTTGTTTGTTGTCACAGTTTACAAAACCGCACCAACAGGTCGGGCGGTAAATTGAAGTTCAAAAATTTTTAGGACATCTTACGGATAATCAGTAGAGTTTATATAGAATAGAAAATTATATCTTTCAAATACAATGAATTAAATCTAAACACGAAGTCACGAAGACACTAATTACTTTAATAAAGCTTTGATTTAAGAAACACAAAGTAAAAAATACAAGTATTTTTTGTAATTACTTCATATAATGTACTACAAATAAAACATTTATGTTTTATACTTTGAGTTCTTTATAAAAATAGATCTTGAATGAATTTGATAGAATTTTGTGTCTTCGTGACTTTGTGTTTAATTATTATAAGTCAACTACATAGTATTCTAATATGAATAATGTCTAGTTAAAACAAAATATATCTGATTTTACTTCAATGTTTTATTAATCCCCTCAATATAATCCAACAATTCATCACGTCCCACTCGTTTTTCCGACGAAGTGGCAAAAATTGGAGGTAATTCTTCCCATTGTTCAAGGAGTTTTTCCTGATACGCTTTCAGGCTTTCTTTGGCACGAACAGCCGACATTTTGTCGAGTTTGGTAAACACAATAGCGAATGGAATTCCGCTTTCGCCCAACCATTCCATAAATTCCAAATCTATTTTCTGAGGTTCGTGACGACTGTCGATCAACAAAAAAAGGCAGGTCAATTGCTCGCGATACAAAATATAATTTTCAATAATGCTCTGGAGTTTTTCCCGCATTTTTTTCCCGGCAGTAGCATAACCATAACCCGGCAAATCGACTAAATGCCAGTTATTATTAATTATAAAATGATTTATTAACAAAGTTTTTCCCGGTTTCGAGGATGTCATTGCCAAACCATTTTTATTCGTCAACATATTGATTAACGATGATTTTCCTACATTCGAACGACCGATAAAAGCATATTCCGGCAAGCGACTTTCGGGACATTTTTTGTAATCGGTATTACTTATTAAAAATTCAGCTGATTT
>CAYNHC010000003.1:0-10492 GCA_964396705.1 uncultured Paludibacter sp. | reverse complement strand
AAAAGTTAAAAATCCATTTATCATTAGCAATTCGTAGCCAAATGAATATCCCCAGTAAGTTTTACTAATATAATCGAGTGTTGCACATAACAAGGGGGAAGTTATTGCAATATAAGGTATTGCTTTGTCGTTGGCTTTAATTTTTGTAAATAAGCCGAAGGCGAACATGCCCAATAACGGACCATAAGTATAAGAAGCAATGATATAAATAGCATCGATTACACTTTTATTATTCACCGCTTTAAATATCAAAATTATCAGTGCAAAAACTATGGAGATACATATATGAATAATCATTCGGGTACGTTTGGCTTTTTTCATATCCTGATGCTGAACATCCATTATATCAACCGAAAAGGAGGTGGTAAGCGCTGCCAATGCAGAGTCCGCACTTGAAAATGCTGCGGCAATAATTCCTACAATAAACAAAACCATAACAGTTTGACTAAGATAGGTGGTTGCAAACATGGGTAAAATTTCGTCGGCAAGCGTTGGTAAAACTATATTATTTTGATTAGCAAGCATCAGTAACATAGCTCCCAATATAAGAAACAATAAATTTACAGGTACAAATGAAATTCCGTACCAATACATATTTTTCTTTGCATCTCTTAGATTGCGGCATGTCAGGTTTTTTTGCATCATGTCCTGATCAAGTCCCGTCATTACAATGGCAATAAAAATTCCACTAAAAAACTGTTTGAAAAAGTTTTGTTTCGAATGCCAGTCGTCAAATACAAAAATCCGGGTTTTAGCGCTGTGAATAAGGTTAGTAGTTAATTCAGCAAAACTAAAATTCAATTCTTTCGACACCTGCACCACAATTAACACAAGGGTAGCCACCATTACAATGGCCTGAATTGTATCTGTCCAAACAATTGTTTTAATTCCACTTCGGAAAGTATAAAGCCAAATCAACAAAATAGTGCTGCAAACAGTTACAGTAAAAGGAACGTTCCACGCATCGAAAACTATGTTTTGCAAAATCAGCGCCACTACATACAGTCGTGCAGCTGCTCCCACTGTTTTGGACAATAAGAAATACGAGGCTCCAGTTTTGTAGGCACGCTTTCCGAAACGTTGATTTAAATAGGTGTATATTGAGGTTAGATTAAGCTTGTAATACAATGGTAATAATACATTGGCAATAACGAGATACCCAAAAAAGAATCCGAAAACGGTTTGCATGTACGTAAAACCGATACCACGAACCATTCCGGGTACCGACACAAAACTCACCCCCGAAATAGATGAACCAACCATTCCGATAGCAACAATCCACCAGGGTGATTTGCGGTTTCCAAGAAAAAAAGCATCATTATCGGTACTTTTCCGTCCTGCAATAAACGAAATCAACATCAATACCGAAAAATAACCTGCAATAATAAGAAATATAGTTAAACCACTCATCTGATTTTTGTTTTAACTTACCCCCCAACCCCCTAAAGGAGGAGAAAGAGGTTGAGTTTGTAGTGTATTGATTAATGTTTCTCTTAATGAAAGAACTTTAAATAATAGAAAAGATATAATGTCGTATTTCCAGTTTTCGACCTCTCCCTAAATCCCTCTCCCAAGGAGAGGGACTTTGCCGAATGCAACGTTGAAAGTTTTACGACTCCCGATAATTATCGGGATTTGTTCCACCGACTTAAATTCTGTTACTTATATATCTTACCACAATTCTTTCGCAATAAGACATTATATTTTTTTAGTACTTACATTTTGTTTTGGTTTTCGAAATCATGCAAAAATAAGAAAAAAATAACGAACCGCCTGTCAAGGGGAATAATAGTTTTATCCCGATATTTTTTTGTAAATTTGCAGCACTAAAAATATTAAATAAATTGAGCAGGTGAGTCACCAACAATTTTCATCATCTATACTTGAAAATGCGGTAAATGAGTTTTCGAAGTTGCCCGGAATAGGCAGGAAAACAGCATTAAGGTTGGTTTTACACATACTTAAACAACCTGAGTCTGACGCAGAAATTTTCAGCAATTCCATTTTACAATTGCGAAAAGAAATTGTTTATTGTAAAGTATGTCATAATATTTCCGACACCGAAGTTTGCCGGATATGTGCAAATCCTTCGCGCGACAATGAAATAGTGTGTGTGGTTGAAAATATAAAAGATGTGATGTCTATTGAAAACACCCAACAATTTAAAGGATTATATCATGTACTGGGAGGTATTATATCGCCTATGGACGGCATCGGACCCAACAATCTGGAGATTGAAAGTTTGATAAAACGGGTGCAAACCGAAAGCGTTAAAGAAGTAATTCTTGCATTAAGTACTACTATGGAAGGCGACACTACCAACTTCTATATTTTCAGAAAATTAGCGCCGTTCAATATAAAAATCACCACCATAGCGCGTGGTGTGGCTATCGGAGACGAACTTGAATATGCTGATGAAGTTACACTTGGTCGTTCAATTTTGAATCGTATTGATTTTTCAAATTCATTTAAATAATCATATAACTTTTCCAAAGTTTAGAACTTTGGAAAAGTTGTAAAATAAAAAATATGAAAAAGACGCTCAGAAATATCACTATTGCCTATTATGTTGTTTATATCACAGCTATTTTAAGTGCTCTTGCAGGATATTATATTTTAAGAAACGGATTTAATATCAATCCACAAAGTCAGATCGGCATTACGCTTACATCTGTATTGATAGTTTATATTATCGGTTCGGTTCCGGTGGCATTGGCACTATTCAACCGGCATACCAAAAAATTAGCTTTGCTGACCGACGAAAAAGAAAAATTTGAAAAATACACTAAAGCAGCTATGTTAAGAATAATTGTAATAGGTTCAGGTTTAGTGTCAGGAATACTTTTCTTTTATGTAATGCAATCGCAATCGATGATTTTTTGTGCAGGAATAGCCGCTATTGGCTTGTTTTTTTGCAAACCAAATGAAAGTAAAATAATTTCAGATTTACAACTCGAAGAGTATTCCGATTAATTAAGTTAAATTTAAAAATCTCATTTTTAATGATTATTGCAGTAGATTTTGACGGGACAATTGTAACCCACGAATATCCAAAAATTGGTAAAGAAATACCATTTGCCATCACCACCTTAAAAAGATTACAGGAGGAACATCAGCATTTACTTATATTGTGGACTGTGCGTGAAGGTGCAGAACTTGATGAAGCTGTTGAGTTTTGTAAATCGCGCGGTTTAGAGTTTTATGCGGTCAATTCTAATTATCCTGACAAAATTGTCAATGACACGCAACCGCGCAAACTTAAAGCTGATTTGTTTATTGATGACCGTAATTTAGGCGGAATACCCGACTGGGGAGTAATATTTCAGATGATTACAACAGAAAAACATCTTGAACCTTATACAAACGATATTACAACTGAATATCCACCTCAAAAAAAGGGATTTTTTAAAACTTTATTTGGAGAATAATGGAGTTTGTAAAGTTTGTAAAGTTTGTAAAGTTTGGGAGAGACGCAATGCATTGCGTCTGTACTTAGTTGAAAGTTTGTAGTTATCCGGTAAATTGTAAATTGTAAATCTTCAAATTGTAAATAAAATCGTGTTTCTCGAAAACGAAAATATACGACTACGGGCTGTAGAACCTCAGGATTTGGAACAGCTGTATATTTGGGAGAATGACCCGGAATTGTGGGTAGTTGGAAATACCCGACAACCTTATTCCAAATATGCATTGAAACAATATATTAAACAAATTGAATCCGATATTTACGAAAGCAAACAACTAAGATTGATGATTGAAGATATATCTTCGGGCGATACAGTGGGAACTGTTGATTTATTCGACTTTGACATTCACAATAGCCGTATCGCACTTGGTTTATTTATCGATCCTGCAAAACAAGGTAATGGGTATGCTACCAAAGCATTGCACATTGTCGAGAATTACGTTTTCAACTTCCTGAAAATCAATCAACTTTATTGTCATATTGCCGAAAGTAACACTGCAAGCCGAAAGATGTTCGAAAAAGAAGGGTACGAAACAAATGGATTACTCAAAAACTGGATAAAAACACCTGATGGCTACGAAAACATAATTTTGTTTCAACGGTTTTTGCAATAAAAGAAAATCGACTATAAAAAATAAATTTCTCATCTTCTGACGTATGCCATACAAGCCTTTGGCACAAGCGAATAAACATTGAGATTATCAGATAAAAAAAAACAGTTAACCTGCAATATATGCTGTTAACTGTTTTTTGTTTACGGTACAACCGAAATTTAATATTGTTCCTTATCGTTCGGAAAATTGCCTGATTTAACGTCGGTTACATAATTCATAATTGCTTTGTTCATCACATCTTGTACATTGGCATATTTTCGTAAAAACCTGGGCGAAAATTCATTATTCAACCCAATCATATCGTGTAATACCAACACCTGTCCGTCAACTCCACCTCCTGCACCAATACCTATAACAGGAATAGTAAGTTCTTTGGCAACTCTGGTGGCCAAATCAGCAGGAATTTTTTCGAGCACAATTGCAAAACAGCCGGCTTCCTCAAGCAGGTGTGCATCTTTGAGCAACTTTTCGGCTTCGGCTTCTTCCCTTGCCCTAACTGTATATGAACCGTATTTATTGATAGACTGGGGCATCAACCCAAGATGTCCCATAACAGGAATTCCTGCACTAAGAATTCTTTTTACAGATTCCAAAATTTCTTCTCCGCCCTCTAATTTCAAACAATCGCCATGAGTTTCTTTCATAATACGAATGGCCGAAGCAATAGCCTCCCTCGAATTTCCCTGATAGGAACCAAAGGGCATATCAACTACCACCAATGCACGGTTTACTCCACGTACAACTGATTTTGCCAGAAATATCATTTGATCGAGCGTAATTGGTAAAGTAGTAATATTACCACACATCACATTAGATGCTGAATCACCTACAAGAATAATGTCAATACCTGCCTTGTCAACTATACTACCCATAGTATAATCATAAGCAGTTAACATACTGATTTTCTCGCCTCTTTGTTTCATTTCCAACACTCTTTGTGTTGTAACTCTTCTTATATTTTCGTTATGAATTGACATTTTCTTTAGATTTTTATTTTGCAAAGATATGAATTTTTATTTTTAAAAGCGTAAGTTGCCCCATCCGTAAATCTAAGTCCAAAACACAGTATATAACGTATCATCATGATATTAAGTTCAGAAAAACGCTTATTGAAATAATTGTATTTAGGATTTCAACAGAACAATTATAAATTCAAATCATGGTTTTTGTCATTCTGAAAATGGGGTTTTAAAAAGATTTATTAACAAATAAGGGGGTTTTTATTCATTTATTAAATTTATCTTTGTACACCAAAAAAATGAGCATTTATTTTATTGTTTGTGTATGAAAGGAAAAACAGGCATATTAGGAAATTCAGATATATTTTCTCATTTAGTATCATTTAAATATTTACCTCGTTGGGTAGTTTTAATTATAGATATTACTGTTTGTATTGCAGCTTATTACATTGCAAATAAAATATCAATTGAAGTTTTCAAAAACCAACACCTAACACAGATATTTTCGTTTATTGAACGAATAGCAGCTGTAATAAGTGTACAGTTAATTTTATTCTGGATTTTCCACACCTATTCGGGAGTTTTAAGGTATTCGGGCTATGTAGATGCCATTAAACTGGTTTTAGCAGTATTTGTAAATGTAATAGCTTTAGTTTTAATTAATCTATTATTTTGCCAAGATCCATCTCATTGTCAGTTTTACAACACAGGACTTATTATTTACGGATTTTTGGCATTTGTACCTTTATTTATTGTCAGACTTGGTGTAAAAACCTTTTTCGATTTTGTAACGCAAAATCAGGGTCAAATCATACCTGTAATGATTTATGGCACAAAACAAGCTGCATTCGGAATTGCAAAAATGTTGCACTCGCAACAGGAGGAAATAAAATATAAACTTATTGGATTTATCGATGATGAAGCCGACTCTTCTGAGCTTATGATTATGGGAGTAAAAGTGTATAGTTTATCCGAAAAAAATTTCAGGAAACATATTAATAAAAAAGTAAAAGCAGTAATTGTTACTCCACAAAAAATGAGTCAGATAAATCCTGATACTGACTTAGATATTTTTCTGAACAATAACATATCTATTCTTACTTTACCTCCCATGAGTATCTGGAAAAACGATGTTCCATCGTTAAAACAGATAAAATCGGTACAAATAGAAGACCTCCTTGAAAGACCATCTATTGAAATTTTGACAGATAAAATTGCTTCTGAAGTTTCTTCGAAAGTTATTCTTGTTACAGGCGCTGCCGGTTCAATCGGAAGTGAAATAGCCAATCAATTGGTAAAATACAATCCAAAATTAATTATCCTGCTGGATCAGGCAGAAACTCCTTTACATAATTTAAAATTAGCCACCGAAGAAAAGTATCCTGAACAGAATTTCAGTATTTTTATTGGCGATGTTCGTAATAAAGCCAGAATGGAGTATATGATGGATTTATACAATCCTGATTTTATATTTCATGCAGCTGCCTACAAACACGTTCCTTTAATGGAAGATAATCCGGTTGAAAGCGTCAGAACAAATGTGGAAGGCACAAAAATTTTGGCTGATTTGGCAGTTAAATACAAAGTGCTCCGCTTTGTTATGATTTCGACGGACAAAGCAGTCAATCCCACTAATATCATGGGAGCTTCAAAACGCATTGCCGAGATTTATGTGCAATCGTTAAATAAAAATCTGTATGCTGATGGAAAATCGGTCACAAAATTTATCACTACACGTTTTGGAAATGTTTTAGGATCAAATGGTTCTGTAATTCCACTTTTTAAAAGTCAGATTGAGAAAGGTGGCCCAATAACAGTAACCCATCCCGAAATTATCCGTTATTTTATGACTATACCCGAAGCATGTATGTTGGTGCTTGAAGCGTGTGTAATGGGCGAAGGGGGAGAAATTTTCATTTTTGATATGGGAAAACCGGTGAAAATTGTTACTTTAGCGCGTAAAATGATAAAATTAGCGGGGTTGATTCCCGATGTAGATATTAAGATTCAGTTCACGGGACTCAGACCGGGTGAAAAATTGTACGAAGAACTTCTTAATCATAAAGAAACTACAATCGAAACTTATAACTCAAAAATTATGATTGCCAAAGTTCAAGAATACAGTTATAGCCTTGTAAACGACCAAATTAACGAACTGATTGATTATTCTCATCAATGCAAAAGTTTTCTGACTGTTTCGCAAATGAAAAAAATTGTTCCTGAATTTAAAAGTAAAAATTCGCAGTATGAGCGATTGGATATGTAAATTTGGATATTATTATTTTTAAATATAAAAAACAACTGCTTTGAATTTGACATTAATAAATATAAAAGAAATTGGAATGGAATATATTGACCATCTAATTCATCAATCGCCATATTTTACAATTTTCGTTTCGTTTTTTATCGGGTTATGTTTTATGCCGCTAGTTTTAAACATAGCTAAAAAACGAAATTTTGTTGTAAAACCAAATAAACGCACCTCGCACGAAGGAGCAATACCCAATATTGGCGGAATTAATATATTTATTTCCTTTTTGCTCACCGTATTCATGTTTTCGTACGAAATTATCAGCCAGCTTCAGTTCAGCATTATCGGCGTGTTTATAATACTCATAGTAGGTTTTGTTGATGATTTGATTGACATCAAAGTATCGTGGAAGCTTATAGGTGAAATTACCTCCGCTTTTTTTCTGATAGTACTTTCGGATATCAGACTTACAAATTTGCATGGCTTTCTTGGCATTCTGCATCTTTCATTACCTGTAAGTTACCTGCTTTCATTTTTTGTTTTTATAGTTATTATCAATGCCCTTAATCTTATAGATGGTGTAGATGGTCTTGCTTCAGGACTTGGCATATTATACAGTCTGTTTTTTGCCATTTATTTTACACTTACCAATAATCCCAATCTGGCAATATCGGCTTACGCAATGGTTGGTTCATTGGCGGTATTTTTTCTCTACAATGTTTTTGGGCAAAAGAGCAAAATTTTCATGGGCGATTCAGGGTCATTATTACTTGGTTACATGATTACGCTTTATGTTTTCGAATTTTGTACCATTAATGCATATCCAATAGCAAACAATATCCCTGATTTTCTTTCGATGAATGCAGCGCCAGCTGTTGCAGTTTGTGTCTTATCAGTTCCATTATTCGATACACTCAGAGTAATGCTTACAAGGATAAAGAAGGGAGTTTCTCCATTTCATCCTGATAAAAACCATATTCATCATCTGTTACTTAAAGCAGGTCTTAAACATCGACAAGTTACTTTTGTTTTAATGTTGGTTTCAATTTTATTTATTGGCTTAGGTCTGTTAGGAAGAAACTGGAGAATTGAAGTTCTTGTTTTAACAGCATTTGTTTTAGCATCAACACTGACTTATGTTTTATGGCGAATTGTTGACGATAAAGTTTCAAACCCGACAGGCAAGTAGTTAAAAAGTTGCGAGTTACAAGGCTGCTTATCTGAATATTGATTTCAGAAAACATATCAATAAAAAAGTATTTCGGCAATATATATCCTGCCTGAATTTAAATTTCACTTATTCAAATTATGATCTCGGTTGAACAGTTGACGGTTGAATTTGGCGGTTCTCCGCTTTTCGATGAAATAAGTTTTTTGGTTAATTCCAAAGACAGAATAGCGCTTGTTGGCAAAAATGGTGCAGGGAAAACAACATTACTTCGCATTTTTGCCGGTAAACAATCGGCAACAAAAGGTAGAGTTACCGTTCCCAAAGATCTTACCATTGGATACCTACCTCAACACATGATTCATAATGAGGGCACAACTGTAATGCAGGAAGCTGAAAAAGCGTTCGAACATATTACCGATTTGCAGGCTGCTATTGAGCGAATGAATCAGGAGCTTGCAGAAAGAACCGACTACGATAGTTCAGATTATCATGACCTTATCGAACGTCTTACGCACTCCAACGAACACTTACAAATTATCGGGAACGGTAATTTTTATGGTGAAATAGAAAAAACTTTGATCGGACTTGGATTTGAACGCAGCGATTTTGAACGTCAATGTTCTGAGTTTAGTGGAGGTTGGCGTATGCGCATTGAATTAGCAAAAATACTACTCTTGCGCCCTGATGTCTTATTACTCGACGAACCTACGAATCACCTCGACATAGAATCGATTCAATGGCTCGAAAATTTTCTTATTACGTCAGGAAGTGCTATTTTACTTGTTTCGCACGACCGTGCATTTATCGATGCTGTAACTCAACGAACCATTGAAATTTCGTTGGGTAAAATTTATGATTACAACGTAAATTATTCGAAGTATTTACAATTACGCAAAGAACGACATGAACAACAGGTTCGTGCGTACGAAAATCAACAAAAATTAATTCAGGAAACGGAAGATTTTATCGATCGATTCCGGTATAAAGCCACTAAAGCCGTTCAGGTTCAATCGCGCATTAAACAACTCGATAAACTGGAACGACTCGAAGTGGATATGGAAGACAATTCGCGCCTGAGCCTGAAATTTCCACCTGCTGTTCATTCCGGAATTATCCCTGTCGAAATTGAACATTTATCAAAAGCCTATGGTGATCATTTAATACTCGATAATATTAACGTGATTATTAATCGCGGCGAAAAGGTAGCTTTCGTGGGAAAAAATGGTGAAGGAAAATCGACACTTGTAAAATGTATAATGAGCGAGATTGAATATTCTGGAAAGTTGAAATTGGGACACAATGTAAAAATCGGATATTTTGCTCAAAATCAAGCTTCATTACTCGACGAAAACAAAACCGTTTTCGAAACCATAGATTATGTAGCGGTTGGCGATATCCGAACAAAAATTCGCGATATACTTGGGGCTTTTATGTTTGGTGGCGAAGCATCCGATAAAAAGGTAAAAGTGCTTTCGGGAGGCGAAAGAAGCAGGTTAGCAATGATACGGTTACTGCTTGAGCCTGTCAATCTGTTGATACTGGATGAACCTACGAATCACCTTGATATGCGCTCAAAAGACGTGTTGAAAGAAGCAATTAAAACCTTTGATGGAACGGTGATTGTTGTATCGCACGATCGTGAATTTTTGGATGGGCTGGTAACAAAGGTATATGAATTCGGCAACAAAAAAGTTCGTGAACATTTAGGAGGTATTTACGACTTTCTGCAATACAAAAAAATGGACAGCTTGCGTGAACTTGAAGCTGTAAATGCGTTGAAAAATTCTGTTGAGAACAGCGAAAAAACTGCTTCGGAGAATAAATTAAGCTACGAAGCCCGTAAGGAACAAAGTAGAAAAATCAGGAAAGCCGAGAAAGAAGTTGAGGAAGTAGAGAAAGAAATTGCTGCTTTCGAAACATCGCTCGAATCGATGAACAAACAACTTGAACTTCCTGAATTTGCATCCGACACTGACTTTATTTTACAGTATCAGAAAAAACAACGGGAATTGGAACATAAAATGTACGAAT
>CAYNHC010000002.1:42191-50183 GCA_964396705.1 uncultured Paludibacter sp. | reverse complement strand
ACAATTCCCTGAGCAAGCATTGATTTTGCAACTTTTAGGAATCCGGCAATATTCGCACCTTTCATGTAGTTAATGTAACCATCCGGTTCACGTCCGCAAGCCACACATTGTGCATGTATTTCCTTCATAATTTGTTTGAGTTTTTCATCAACTTCGGAGGCAATCCATGAAAGATGCATAGCGTTTTGAGTCATTTCGAGCCCAGAAGTAGCTACACCACCGGCATTTACAGCTTTCCCCGGACCATACATAATTTTGTTTTTCAAAAACATTTCTATGGCTTCGGGTGTGCAACCCATGTTTGAAATTTCGCCAACACAAATTACACCATTATTAATTAAGATTTGCGCATCCTCGTCATTTAGTTCATTTTGAGTAGCACATGGCAACGCTATATCAACTTTCACTTCCCACGGACGACGATCGGGAACAAACACAGCTCCGAATTTTTCGGCATAGGGCGAAACAATATCGTTACACGTAGCGCGTAACTCAAGCATGTAATCAATTTTTTCTCCTGAAATTCCATTTTCATCATATATATATCCATCAGGACCTGAAATTGTTACCACCTTTGCCCCCATTTCAGTTGCTTTAATGGCAGCTCCCCAAGCTACATTTCCGAATCCGGAAAGTGCCACCGTCTTACCCATAATACTAATTCCGGCAGTTTCGAGCATTTGATTTACAAAATATAAACCTCCAAAACCGGTTGCTTCAGGACGAACTAACGAACCCCCAAATTCGAGATTTTTACCTGTCAACACGCCAGTATTTTCACGCGCCAATTTTCGATACATTCCATATAAATAGCCAATCTCACGACCTCCAACACCAATATCACCAGCTGGTACATCTGTTTCCGGACCAATATGACGCCACAACTCCATCATAAAAGCCTGACAAAAACGCATAACTTCGGCATCTGATTTTCCTCGAGGATTGAAATCGGAACCACCTTTAGCTCCACCCATAGGCAAAGTAGTCAAAGCATTTTTGAATATCTGTTCGAATCCAAGAAACTTAAGAATTGAGAGATTTACAGAGGAGTGAAAACGTAAGCCACCTTTGTAGGGTCCGATGGCATTATTAAACTGAACACGATAGCCCAGGTTTACCTGAACCTCACCCCGATCATCAACCCAAGGTACTTTAAATGTAAAAATCCTATCAGGTTCAACAAGACGTTCAGCAATTTTTGCTTTCTCAAACTCAGGATGATCATTATACACTTCCTGAATTGTTTCAAGCACTTCTTTCACCGCCTGAATGTACTCCTTTTCGCCCGGGTGTTTTGCTTCAAGCGATTGTATTAATTTTTCAATATTCATATTTGTGTTTTTTAAAGTTGATTTTAAAGTTATGTTATTTTGATTAATTATTATGTATAATATTTTATTCAATCCAATAAAAATATCATATTGTCAGAATTAAATACATTTTTAACATTTTATTAGACTTTAATCTCTTATAAATATGTTAATTATATTATATTTACTGACAATTAGTTTGAACTGCAAGTTTAGTAATTTTATTTGTCAAAATCAAATATTTTGACGTATTTTTGATAAAAAAAATAAAAAAATGATTGATAAATTCAAGTCAATTATTTTCAATATTTAATTCTAAAATTTTCATTATAAAAAATCAAATTAACGCACCAAAAATTCTTAATTGATACCTTAAAAATCATAAGTTTATGAAGTCCACAAATATAAAGAAACTTTATTTCAAAGATACATCTTTTGCAAATTTAATGACACATCGAATTTACAATGTTCTACTTTGTGCAAGTAAATACGACGCTTTTATACTTGAAGAAGATGGACGAATCGATGAACAAATTTTTAATGAATATACATCATTGCATCTTCGTTATCCTCCCCGTTTTACATTAGTTTCAGATGAAGCAGAAGCAAATACAATCTTATCCGAACGTAATTTCGATTTAATTATCTCTATGCCAAGTGGCGACAGTATAAACCCTTTTAATTGGGCAAAAGATGTAAAAAAACAATTTCCGGAAATACCGATTATTGTGCTTACACCATTTTCAAACTCTGTTTCGAAACGATTGGCAAATGAAGATTTAAGCGCTATTGATTATGTTTTCAGCTGGTTAGGTAATACTGAAATATTATTAGCAATTATAAAACTTATTGAAGACAAGATGAATGTTGAAGAAGATGTAGATTCTGTTGGTGTACAGGTGATTTTATTTGTTGAAGATTCAATTCGTTTTTATTCATCCATCGTACCTCAATTATATAAATTCGTGTTCAAACAATCTCGTTCTTTTATGACAGAGGCGCTGAATGAACATGAGCAAATGTTACGAATGCGTGGCAGACCCAAAATATTATTGGCTCGCTCCTACGAAGAAGCTTTAACAATTTACAATAAATTTAAGAATAACATGATTGGGGTTATTTCTGATGTTAGTTTTAATCAAAATGGAGTAAAAAACAAGAAAGCCGGCATTAACCTATGTAATGAAATTCGTAAAAAGGACAAACACATACCCATTATAATTCAATCGACTAACAGTTTGAATAAACCTTATGCAGATGAACTTGAAGCATCATTTATCAATAAATTTTCTAAAACATTTAACATTGAATTAAAAGATAAAATTACTAATAATTTTGGATTTGGCGATTTCTTGTTTATTAATCCTACTAATAATGAAGTGGAAGCGCGAATTCAAAATTTACGGGGATTACAGGAATCAATTTTTAAAATTAGCAACGCAACATTGTATTACCATGTATCACGCAATCATATTTCGCGTTGGTTATATTCAAGAGCTATGTTTCCATTGGCTGAATTTTTAAAAAACATTTATGTTGACAGCGAAAATGAAGATGACATGCAGAAAGTAAGGGAAGTAATTTTCGATGCAATTGTTCATTATCGCAAAATTAAGAATCAGGGTGTAGTTGCTGTTTTTCAACGAGATAGATTTGATCAGTACTCAAATTTTGCCCGCATTGGCGAAGGTTCGATGGGTGGAAAAGGTCGTGGATTAGCATTTATGGATGCAATGATAAAACGAAATGATGTATTCGAAACATTTGAAAATACGAAGGTAGCTATTCCGAAAACAGTAGTCATTTGCACTGAAATATTTTCTGAGTTCATGGAGATGAATCAGTTATATCCGGTTGCATTATCCGATTTACAAGATGAGGAAATACTTACACATTTTTTGAAAGCACGATTACCTCAACATTTAATAGCTGATTTATTTGCATTTCTGGGTGCCATCAATTCACCTGTGGCCGTTCGCTCGTCAAGTTTACTGGAAGATTCACATTATCAACCATTTGCCGGGATATATTCTACTTACATGGTTCCACATAATTCAGAAAGTAAAACTCAAATGTTGGTTAGTATAACTGAAGCAATAAAAGCAGTTTATGCATCGGTATTTTATAGCGATAGTAAAGCATACATGACTGCCACTAAAAACGTTATAGATGAAGAAAAAATGGCGATAGTTCTTCAGGAAATCTGTGGAAACACTTATAAAACAAGATACTATCCATCATTCTCGGGTGTTGCAAGATCTCTTAATTATTATCCATTAGGTTCGGAGCGACCCGAAGATGGTATAGTAAACATTGCGATGGGATTAGGGAAATATATTGTTGACGGCGGAGTCTCATTCAGATTTTCGCCAGCGTATCCTGAAAATGCTTTGCAAACCAGCACATTAGATTTAGCACTCCGTGAAACTCAAAATTATTTCAATGCACTTGATTTAACACAATATTGTTTTGTTCCTAAAACGGATGATGGATTTAATTTATTAAAAATAAGAGTGAACGAAGCACTTGAAGATGGAACCCTTAAATACCTTGCTTCTACTTATGACCATCAAAACCAGTGTATAAACGATGGAATTTACGAAGGCAGAAAAATTATAACTTTTGCTAACATATTAAAACACAATGTTTTTCCACTTGCCGAACTTTTAAAATCACTTTTACACATTGCACAAAATGAGATGGGAAGACCAGTTGAAATTGAGTTTGCAGTTAATCTGGATTACTCACCAAAAAAACAACACATTTTTTATCTTTTGCAAATAAGACCCATTGTTGATAGTCGTGAAATGCTGAACGAAAACATTGGATTAACACCTAAAGAGGAAACAGTAATCAGCTGCAATAATGCACTTGGTCATGGAATTACAAATGATATCTACGATATAGTGTATGTTAAACCTGAAGCATTCAGCGCATCAAAGAACCAATTCATTATGTATGAAATTGAGAAATTGAACCGTAAAATGCTTAATGAAAATAAATTCTATATTTTAGTTGGTCCCGGACGCTGGGGTTCAAGTGATCCATGGCTGGGAATTCCGGTCAAATGGCCGCACATAAGCAACGCAAGGGTCATTGTTGAATCGGGCTTGTCAGAATATCGGATTGATCCAAGCCAGGGAACTCATTTTTTTCAAAACCTGACATCATTAGGAGTATCATATTTTACAATAAATCCATTTAAACAAGATGGTAGTTTCGATATTGATTTTTTGAATTCGCAACCTGCATTTTACGAATCAGAATTTATACGTCATATAAAATTTGATAAACCTTTAATAATCAAAGTAGATGGAAGAAAAAATATTGGAGTCATTCTGAAACCATGATTATTTTATTGTTTCAGGTTTCGTGTTTCAAGTTTCAGGTTTCGTGTTTTTTAAGCAGCTATCTTAATGCATAAATATTGAATATAAGGACAATTTTATTATATTTGTAATGTAAAAATTTTAAATCACCCAATTAAATTATTGTTATGTTAAAAAATCATCCAAAGGGATTAATAGTAGCATTTTTCACCAACATGGGAGAACGCTTTGGCTTCTACACCATGATGGCAATTTTAGTTTTATTTTTGCAAGTTAAGTACGGTTTATCCGAAGAAGTTGCCGGCGATTATTACAGCTGGTTTTATTTTGCAATTTATGCTTTGGCATTAGTTGGTGGCATGTTGGCCGATTGGAAAAAGCAATACAAGTTGATTATTCTGTTCGGACAAATTACCATGTTTATAGGTTACGTAATGATTGCAATGCCCGGCATGTCGCTTTATGGATCGTTGGCAGCATTATTGGTCATTTCACTTGGAAACGGATTTTTCAAGGGAAATTTACAAGCCGTAGTTGGTCAGTTATATGATGACCCCAAATATTCAAAACTTCGCGATTCGGCATTTATGATTTTTTATATGGGAATCAATATCGGGGCATTTTTCGCTCCTTTTGTTGCTACCGGAATTCGCAATTGGTGGCTCAAATCAAATGGATTTCTGCATGATGGAAGTTTACCTTCGTTATGTCATCAAATGTTGAATGGCACACTTACTGATACTGCTCAATTTCAACAATTGGCTGATAATTCAGTTATTAGTAAAGTTCCGGTGACTGATTTAACTGCATTTGCACAACAATATATTGATGTTTTTGCAAGAGGATATAATTGGGCTTTTGCAATTGCTGCAGCTGCAATGATTGTTTCACTTTCGGTTTACGTTATTTTCAATAAAGCATTACCAAATAAATCGAGTGTAAAAGTAGAAGCAAAACAAACTGCTAATCAATCTACTGAAAATGTGACCGGGAATGGACTTGCATTGGCAATTTCGGCTGCCTTGATGGGTATTACCGCATTTTTACTACAACTTATTCCTGGTCTCGACTATAAATTTGGTTTGGCCATCGGCTTATTTGTTGCCTTTGTCTCCTATATTTTTCAGGTTTCAACGAAAGCTGAACGCCCTCAAGTTACATCACTAATTTTGGTGTTTGTAGTTGTAATTTTCTTCTGGATGTCATTTCACCAAAATGGTTTGACGCTTACTTTCTTTGCCCGCGATTATATTGCAAAACAAGTGGGACCACTTACAAATTTATTCTTTAATCTGAATTCAATTTTAAGTGTAATTGCTACTATAGCTGGTTTGGTGCTTGTATTCAAAAGTAATTCTAAAATGCAAAACAGGTTATTAGGCGGGGTACTTACATTGGCAGCAGGAGCTTTATGTTATTATTTCATTGGAACTTATGGTGCTGAAAATCCTATTGCACCTGAAGTATTCCAATCATTTAATCCTTTGTTTATTGTGGCATTAACGCCTGTTGTAATGGGTCTGTTTACTTATTTAAATAAAAAAGGCGTTGAACCTTCAACACCTAAGAAAATTGGATTCGGAATGATTTTGGCCGGACTCGGATTTGTTGTTGTTTTGATTGCTTCGCTCAATGTTGTTTCGCCTTATTTGTTGGGCGGAGCTGCTACGCCCGATGTTTCCCGTGTTTCACCCTATTGGTTAATGAGCAGTTATCTGATTCTTACCATAGCAGAACTCTTTCTGAGTCCAATGGGTTTGTCCTTTGTTTCGAAAGTTGCACCACCACGTTTTCAGGGTTTAATGCAGGGAGGTTGGTTATTGGCAACTGCAGTTGGGAATAAATTGTTGTTTATAGGTAGTTTATTATGGGGACGAATTGACTTATATTTATTGTGGGGATTATTTTTCCTTTGCTGTATAATTTCTGCAATGTTTATCTTCTCTATGATGAAACGATTAGAACGGGTAACACATTAAATTGACATTAAAAAAGGGAGTTTTCACTCCCTTTTTTAATATTTTGAACTCTTACTTTTAACTATTGCCATTTTACTCTTTAATTTCAGAAATGGATTTTCAATGAAACTATATGAAAACCATGCAACTGCAATTGTGATAACGATTGAAAGTAAATATGCAATTAAATATCTTACTATTAAAGGCATTACAAGTGGTTTTATTATCAATGATAATAAAACAATTATGAATGGATGATAAATATATATTCCATATGAAATTTTTCCTGTCAAATCAAATAATTTTGTATCAAGATTTATTATTCTTTTTTCCGGACTTAACTGGCCAATTATAATACATAATGAAGCTACTGAAACAATTTCATGCGAGATTATAAATGGTACGTTTAGAACATTAAATCCAATCAGGAAAAAGAGTATCCAAGCTATCAATTGTAATGTTTTTGACGAAAACAATTTTATAAATAATTTATTTTTAGCAAAAAACAGAATACCGCCGATTGCTCCAATCATCATACAGTGAAACCTACTATAAAACAAAAACCTATAACCGAAAGAAGCCTGACCAACAGTGAAATACAGAATTATTTTAGTTGTTAAAATCAGAATGAAAATTAACAATACGAATTTCAAAAGATACTTCCTGTTAATTTTTAGCAACCATGGCCAAAACAAATAAAACTGCTCTTCGACACCAATACTCCAGTAATGTGCAACCAAATAGATAACATTATGTGTTATAGTTGGGATGTTGGCTGTAAAGAAAAGATAAAACCATAACTGATAAGTTATAGCATCATTAGTTTTATTTGTAATGAATAAGAAAGCAAGAATTAATAGAATGTAGAAATAATAGAGAGGCCAAATCCTTAAAATTCGTCTTAAATAAAATTTTCGAATTTGAATGCTGCCAAAAGCCTGCTGTTCTTTTAGGAGTAAGAAAGTAATCAGGAATCCACTGATTACAAAAAATAAAGTTACGGCATAATCGGCAAGTGCAAAATTGAAAGTATTTGGAAAACCGAAATCTGCAATTTTCTCAAGCGTTACATGTGCAACAACCACCGATATTGCTGCAATTGCTCTCAATCCATTTAATCCCGGCAAAAAAACAGGGGTTTCCTTTTCTAAATTAGTCTCCAAGTTTAGATATGATTTCATTCATAAAAGTTTTTGAAGGAGGTCCTTCATCTGTATTAATTACCACATCAACTAATTTATATTTATCACTATCCAAAAGTTGATTTTTAATTCTCTGTTTAACCTGTTCTTCTGATACCCCATCACGCTTCATAACCCGTTGAATACGAATATTCTCAGATGCAGTTATCAGTATTATCTTGTCAGTAAGCAAATTAAATTTACTTTCGAACAA
>CAYNHC010000002.1:3668-42091 GCA_964396705.1 uncultured Paludibacter sp. | reverse complement strand
AGTAGTTTTACCGCTTCCAATACCGCCTGTAAGTCCTATAATGAAAGGTTTTTTCATTCCATTGAAAAGATAAAAATTTGTGTTATCAGACTTAAAACCCAAAACTTAGTCCAACAGTTATAGTTTTATTTTTGCCCTGAAGGAATTTTGGCGTAAATAAATCGAGGTAACCTTGAGCTGTGTGTAGCACTTCAGATTCATCGCCGGCTATTGGAGTTGAAGTTAAATCATAACCTTTTATATCAGATTGCATTACATTCAATACTGCATAAGCATTATTGAAAATTTCGTAACGGGCATTGAATGCCAAAGTGCTATTTGTCCACGAAAGCTCATCTAAAACAGGTTGACTCAAAAACACTTTTGTTGCATCAGATTTATCCGAATTTCTTCGGATATAATTAAACTCATTTCCATGTTTGGCATTTGTCAAAGATAAATTCAAATCCAGACCACGTATAGGTTTATAAGCAAGAGCAAGGTAAATTTCCTGCGAATTATCATTAAGATAACTTCCTAAATTATATCCATTTGAAGCCCATGTTAGTGCGGGAATTGAATGTTTATAGGTAATTATACCTGTTTGGGTAAATTCACCGGTTATTGATAAATTTTGTAGTGGAAAATTACTCAAATTTGCTCCGATTTTATATGAAATAGGGTTTCTTTCTTTGCTATCCGGCTTGAAACGGCTAATACTTATTTCATCAGCAAAAACCGAAGTATAAAGGTGTAAGTGTTTAATATTTCTTGAACTAATATTTAAGAAAACCTGTGAATTTTGATTCTCAAGGTTTAATCCCTTTGTAAGTGTATGATCTATTGACTTATAGAATGCCACTGGTAGAAAATACGCCGGTTGCACATTAGGCTCAGCATATATTATGGAGTTTCCCACCGAAAAATTCAGATTGCGGAATGGTGTTATTGTAAAGAAATTAGCAGCAATAAATTTATTGGCTTGTCTGTATTTTTTACCTCCCTGATTATCCAAATAATACCTCGTACTATCAATTACATTGGAGACTAACCATCCATGAATGTAATTTAATTCGAACCATTTTACAGGTTTTATTTGCAATGTTATCATTGGAAATGACGGAGATCGTCCGGATAAAATATTTGAACCATGATAATTATCACCCCAAACAATATTATCTTTTACTAAACCTACCGAAATCCAATTATTACTGTACTTAATACCGCCTCTTGAATCACTGAAATCTCCACCTGAAGAAGATTCTTTATACTCGTAACCCGGGAAATCATTTAAATAACCCGGACGGGCAAGTAAATCTCCCTGTATTGAAATATCGCGCAAACTACCGAAAACACTTATATTTTTACCAATCATACTTTGAAAATCAGCACCATACCATCTTTTAATGATATTTCCGTTAGCATTAGCTGTAATATGCATACCCAATATAGGTGTTATTCGCACTCTGAATAAGGAATCATTATAATTAAAAGCAGGTTGGATAAAAGCAATATTAAAATGGTCAGTATTTAATACTTTTAATTTTGAATCGGGCAATTTATTCAATTCTAAAGCAAATTCGTTTTGAAAAAACTTCAGTTCTTTTTTCTGTCTGTAATTCAATTCATTATATACTGAATTTGCTTCATTCAATTTCCCTGCAATATAATTGCGGCTATAAGGTTTAACAGATGAATTTATTTCTATGAAACCATCATTTGCAAGCTCATCCAAAAAATCGTATATTCTTACATACGAGATATGTTGCGGAATATCTTGTGAATAAGCTGATAATGATAACAACAAAACAAATAGAATGTATATTCCTGAATATTTTTTCATAATCGATTTAGAATTTATTATGCACTTCTTGCTTTCTTGAATAATATATTTTTAAAAATCTTAAAAAAATACCTTATATCAGTTTTAAATTGTCCTTTTAATTCACATTCAATAAGGTATTTCATTTCTGAGCTCTGAATATCTTCTAATGTTTTAGGCATATCAGCATAAAATGGTGGCAATAAACCGGGTTTAAATTTGATTCTCAAATCCTGTAATTCCTTTGAGTACAAATTAAAATATTGGGCACTTAAGGGTCTTACGCCAACAATTTTCAAATCTCCTTTGATAAGATTGAGCAACATTGGTAGTTCATCAACCCAGTATTTACGCATGTATTTACCCACTGTGTTTATACGAATATCTCTATTAAATTTTCCACCCTCTGTCAAATGGTTATTTTCATAAATATATTTCTGAAGATATTCTGAATACGGATGCATCGTTCGCATTTTATAAACGTTAAACATTTTACCATTTTTTCCAAATCTTCGCAATTTTATAAATGGCCCGTAAGTCCTCATGGTAATTAATTCGGGCTGTTTGATTCTTTGAGCTACTGCATAATTTAGTTTTCCAATCTTTTTGTCACCCACAATCTCGTAACCGCAACAATACAACCGACCCAAAACCTCAGTTTTAGATATAATACGATTTTTACCCTGAGAAATTACAAAATATAATTTATTTAACACCTGAATTTTTGGCATTACCCTTCTGAAAAGATAATCGAATAAATATATAATCGTATTTAAACAGGATGGATATTTATCAAAAATATGCTTTTTATGCGTACTCTTTGATTCAAAGCAACAAACAAAATATCCACCATCCGCAAGTTTTTCATTCACTGCCATAAACAGTTTGTTAATTCCTCTTACATCATTTAATCTTGGTAAATGTATTATTGAAGAAAACTGATAATTAGGAATTGAGCGTAAATCGAAAAAATTGGTAGAGAAAAGCACTTTGGTATTACCACTTTTTAAATCAAATTTTTGATTTATGAAATTTAAGCTTTTAGTCCCTGAATACTCTTCAATTGCAGAGCAAATTTGTTTATATGTTTCATCATCAAGTGTGGTTGCCGGTTTTAATTGTGCATTTTCTCTTATTAATGGTGGTGAAATAGCTTTTTCATATTCAACAGCATATAACCAGGCATATAGAACTCCAAAGAATAAATAATTCAAAATAAAAATACCTAAAGTATAGGTTAATAGCACATTGATTGAATATTTTCCGGGTGTAAAAATGTTTGACAGAATCCACAACAATCCGAAAACAAACAATGACACATAAAATATTTGAAATAAAGCATCAAAATAGTTGCGTTTTTTTATGGGAAGGTATCTACCAAAAAAATATGAACTTAATACCCATGTAATACAATAATAAACAGCAGCTTCATCATATTTTTGATAAGGTGTAGCAGTAGTTAACGGAAACCACTCAAACAACACAAAAATACTTAATACAAGAATCAGCAAGTCGAAAATCAGATACGCAGGTACTGGTTTGTAAAATAGCTTCATGAAATATGATTATTACTTTCTGATGTTAATAAGAAATCTTTTAATAATGTTTTTCACATTTTGGCTAAAATACTCTTCCGTCCATTCAAGGTTATTATCAGTCCATCGTTGAGGATGAGTAGTAATCATGATAGGCTTTGAATTCACCGAAGTATTTATCCAATTTATCAGGTCAAAAGTACTATGAATATTTTTATTTTTTTCATTATCTACATCTTTATTTACACTTTTATCCCTGACATTATATTTTTCGCCATTCCACATTCTGGCGGTATCGGTAAAATATTCTACATCTTTATGATTCAGGAAATCAAAATAAGGTTCTCCAATAATTCTATATGCTTTATAATCAACATCTTTCCACAAATCTCTATTATCATATTTTGATGTAGGACTTCCATGCATACAAATTGTATTTACAGGATAATATTGCCTGAAGCATTCCAATTGCTTCTCGAAATGTAAAAGCGCTTGTTTTTTGTCACCATTAAACAGCGAAATATCTTCGTAATGATACCCAATTTCATGACCTAATTTTGCAATTGATTTAATTATTTCAGGTTGATTACTTTGAGGAACAACACGAAAATAGTAAGTTGAACTTATACCAAGTTCCGATTCTATTTCAGCGGTTCTTAATGAATTTATAGCTTTTAAGTCAACATCGTGACGAATAATTACTGATTTTCCAAAGGATTTACTTTTGCACCAACTCTCAAATGTCAAAAATTTATATTCGTTTTGTTTTAATGCATTCAATAATAGTCGGTAAGCATCTAATGTAAAATCTTTTTTCGTCATTTGATTATTTTTTTGGTTTCATTGAAATGATTAATATCAATTATTTAGAGTGAATAATTCTTTTCAAAGTAAAAATTTACTTATTGTAACTGATTATCAAATCAATCAATTGATCTATTTTTTTTGAACTATAATTATAATGAGTTGGTATAGTAATTAGTTCATTCACTATTTGTTCGTAATTCTCACAATCACCTTCTTTGTATCCAAATTTATCAATGATTTTTCTCGATTGAACAAAATGTTGCCCTATTTCTATGCCTTTTTTTTGGGCATACTCAATAAACAATGAAGGGTTCTTTACAAAAACCGGCAGCATAAAAAAATTCATACCTTCATTGTTTTGACAAATTCTGAAATTGGAGTTTTGTTCTATTGCTGCTAAAATTCTTTTTCCGTTATTCTTTTGT
This sequence comes from uncultured Paludibacter sp., assembly GCA_964396705.1. Taxonomy (GTDB): domain Bacteria; phylum Bacteroidota; class Bacteroidia; order Bacteroidales; family Paludibacteraceae; genus Paludibacter. The sequence continues at coordinate 37,523 of CAYNHC010000002.1, read as the reverse complement.
AATTTTAAATACTCTTCAATATTCTTTAATTCAGAATTTAATAGTGTTTCAGAAAACAGATAATTCTTTTTCACCTCATTATCAGAATTATAGACATAATTGAAATTTTGAAGCTTCTTTTGCTTCAATTTCTTTGTAATAAAAGTATATACAATCGGAAAATTGAGAATGCTATGAATTACAGATTGTAAAATTTTAATAATTGACTGTTTTAATTTTGGTGTCGGTAGTATTTCATAATGACTTTTCATAGAATTAAAATAATTCTCATTATTGAAAAGCATATAACCTCCTCCAAAAACAGATGGAAATTTAGCAAAACCATGCGAAAAAATTGAAACATCTCCTGCTTTTCCTACAAGTGAAGAGTTTATAGTTGATAGAAAAGCATGAGCACAATCTTCAATAATAATTTTATTCTCCAAAACAGACTTAATTAATTGAACATCAACAGTACAACCAAATGTATGAGTGAGAATAATCACATCAATATCTTTAAACTTATTTTTAAGCGAATTCTGATCAATTAATAGCTGATTATTAATATCAACAAATACTAATTTACACTTTGCATTTAAAATGGATTCGAATACAGTAGGACATGTTAGAGGTTGTACACCAACACGTGTATTATGAGGTAATTGTTCAAGGAAAAATTGTAGCGCAGAATGACCACTATTAAAAAACAGAATTTTTTCGTGATTAAAGTATTTATTTAATTTACTCTCTTCATTTCGATTTGAATTAAATAAAAGCAATTTAAACGCATCAATTATGTTTCTCAGTGGAAAAGAATAATTCAATCTTGGTTGAATTAATTTTAAACCATTCATTTTTTCAGCCTTAATTTGGATATAAAGTACTTACCAATTGAATAAAGAATGGGGTTACCAATGTGTAAAAACCTTCCATGTTCTACTAATTCACCTCCAAATTTTGCTTTAAACTCCCTTACTCCATAACCTTCATTGGGTTTGCCGGCACCCATCATATCGAAAAGTGAAAAACCATTTTTTGAAGCATATTCAATAGCTGCCCATGTAGCTAAAGTAGAGGGATATACATTTTTATATTTTCCATCTAAACCACAAACAAACCATTCATAAACAGTTTCACTTTTGAATAAAACACAAATACTACCACCTATAACTTTATCATTATATTTTACAACAAGAAATCTGCAAAAAGGCATTGTTATAATTTTCTCAAAAAACTCAAATGCAAACAATGGCGTTTTAATTTTTGTTTGATATAAATTACTAAGTAGTTTATAATAAGCTAATAAATCTTCTTTTGAATCACTTTCAATCCAATGAGCATTTTCTTTCTTCGAAACCTTAATATCTCTTCGTTTGGTACTGCTCAAATTTTTTGTAACAGTATCATAATCAGGTGTAGAAACATGAAAATTTAAATGTGGATGATATTTAAATCCATTTTTTTCAAATACATCCTTGTATTGCGTATAGTTTTTGTAATTTCTTAACTCTATATAAATTGATTTAGAAGAGATCTCACTAATGGTTGTTTTTAACAAATTAGTAAGTGCTTCTTCCGAAATATCATTATCTAACAAAATTCCACCCGGGATAATCGCTCTTCTGCTGAAATATCGTTTGAGCAAATTTCCATCAGCTATAACATAGCCGACTACAATTCCTTTTAAAATATCATCTTCTGAAACACCATAAACAAAGGATTTCATTATCGATAAAGATGAATAAAAATCATAACAATCCTTAGTCTGAAAAAAAGTTGCAACAGAAGAACTGTTTACTAAATTTTCCCATTTACTAATATCAATGTCAGAAATATTTCTATGAATTTTTATCATTTCATTACTAATAAATCATTTTTATATAAAACTCTTTTGAAAGTCCGGATTATTCTTCATTATATTGATACTTGATGGATAATTCTCTACAAACCAAATAAAAAACCCTGAAACATCAATTTTCTCTGAGAGCATTTTAGCTCTTCTTTTTTTCCATATTTCCTTTAAATTATTCAACGCCAGAAGCTCATCAATTTTCTCAAACATTTTTTCTGCCTCTTCAGGACGGAATCCATATGTAAGTTCATACTTGTGTTCTTCTTCTTCCAAATATGAAATTCTACCAACAAATGAGTTGCACCTTATAGCAGGAGTACCTAAAACAGCTGCTTCCGAAGTCATTGTCTGGCTATCTCCTATCAACATTTTTGCATAATAAATTAACGAATGAACTTTTTCAGGAGAAAGCAATAACTGATACTTTTTAAACTCGTCATCAATATTACGTTCAGTTGTTATAAAAACTTTTCCTTTTGTTTCAAGATACTGAATTAATCTTCGTTTATTTTCTATTGACAGTCCTTTTATTCCACTGTCGTGATATGCTTTAAATGCATTAAATCTCAGCACAAAAAACACTTCATTTTTTTTTAATCCTATTTCATCCAATACACTTTCATCGGGATTAAACCTATTTGGGTGCAAATACGCTAATTCATGATAACCTTTATATGGAATTAATCCTTTTGCTTTTCGCCTTACACATTCAGGACTAAACACTACCTTCGCAAATGGATGCCCATATTTCACAACTAAGGGTTCTACATCATCGTCATCATCATCTAAGAGCACCGCATCCATTTTTGTAAACAATGACACCTGAGTCATGGTAAAAGAAGAACTGAAGCCCAACGTAATGTTATTGGTATTTACAAACCTACATAATTTATAAATATATCCTATTTGTGTAATCCCTTTACCAATGAGTGAATCCTTTTTACGATCCAACAAAGTATAAGGAATACTGTATTTATCTAATAATGATAATATACTTGGTACATTTTTAACTGTTACAAAAATCTTGTGGCCATTTTTTATCAATGCAAAATAAGTATTTCGTATTAAATGAAAATGTGCAGGATGTGAAATATCCATTAATATATTCATAATAGTTTAGTTACAATGTCTATTGTTCAAATTAATGTTAAAAAACAATTTATGTAAACAAGTACAGATATTTATATTTATTTAAATCGGTATTGATAATCAGCATTTGATTTAAGTACTTTGGCACTTTCAGGAAAATTTTCAATAAACCAAGTCTGAAATTGTTCAAAATCTATTTTATCTTCAAGCATTTTTGCACGCCGATTTCTGTAAAGTTCTTTTTTATCATCCATCTTCGCTAACTTGTTAATCGAACCCAACATCCCATCAACATCGTTTGTTTTATGTCCATAACCTAACTGATACACATTCTCCAATTCGTTCAAATACGATAATTTACCCACAAAATCATTGAACCTAACAAATGGAGTTCCTAAAACTCCAGCTTCGGCAGCCATTGTTTGACTATCGCCAATATAAATATCAGCAAAAGCCATAATGTGATGCATATCCAATGGATTAATATTCATCCTGTAAGGTTCAAATTGAGGTTCTAATTCCCGTTCGGAAGTGATATAAATCTTTCCATAAGGTGATAGAATCTTTATTATTTCATCTGCAATCTGACTTGTAATTCCTGTAATTCCTACATCGTGATGTGCAGTAAGTTTTGCAAATCTTATGATAAAATAGCTTTTTTCAGATGGAAAATACTTATCTACAACACTTCTATCGGGAGTAAACTGATTTGGATGTAAATACGCCAATTCATGATAACTGTTATAACCTATTTTCTTTTTATTCCAAAGCCAACAACTTGTAACTTCGGGAGTTACAATATTCGTATAAAATGGGAATGATGTTATAGCATATATTTTAATTGCTTCAGCATCATCTTCACTAAACTCAAACGAAGGAATACCTTTCAAAAATCCTACTCTTGCCAATGATCCATCAGAACCGATCAAAAGATCTGGCTTATGTTCATTTACAATTTTTAAAATTTGAATGTCTTTTTGTAATAATGACCAGGCTAATCCTAACATCCCAAACTTTTTTGGTCTGTTTTTTATTTTTATAAAGTCTGTTTTACTTTCAACACATAATTGTTCCAAAACATCCTTTGGTCTAATTACAGATATTACTTCATGTCCTTTTTGTTTCAATTTATTAATTGAATGTATGAACATGTGAAAATGTGCAGGATGACTTATTAAAAATAAATATTTACTCATTTAACTAAATTAACTATATATCAAGATTCCTCTTTTTCGATTATTTATCAAAAGAACTTATTTTATTAACTCTGTTTCATATTAATTTTTCTTCTCTTGAAAAGAAAAAATCCCAGTTTAACAAAAATCATAAGCAACTTATTATTTACTTTTTCATATCGACCATATGATACTAATTCCCCTCCAAATTTCATTTTATGTTCTCTCACCCCATACGGAACTCCGGGTTTACCTGCACCACCGAAATCAAATTTTTCAAAACCATTTTCTTTTCCCCAAAACAAAATGAAATAGGGTAAAATATCATTTGGATAACGATTACTAAAACCAGCCTTGTCGCCTGTGTACCAATCATAAACCATATTTTTAAAACATATTTCAATGCGCATTGAAATAATATCATCCTCAACATATGCACCGAAAGCTTTAATATAACCAGATACACTAAATTGATTATATGCATTAACAAAAAAATCTTTCGTAGGACAAGGTAATCCAATTCGTTTATAAGTTGAAATAATCAAATCTACTCCGGATTTATAATCATTTAAATCAACTACTTCTTTAATGATTGTACCCTTACTTATGGATTTATGAAAATTTCCTCTTTTTCCTTTACTTATTTTCTGTTTAATAACCTGACTTTCTTCAGTCAAATTATGAATAATATCTAAATGTTCTTCATATTCGAACCCAAATTTTTCAAAATTAAATTCGTCTATTTTTATTTCCCAGATATTTCTAAATTGAATATATATACTATTATTACTTTCGTGTTTAGTGAAATTTTCAATTAAGAAGTCAAAAACATCCTTTCTATTATCTGCTATTAACGGACCACCAATAATTACTGTTCGTTTTGTAAAGAAATTAATCGGCCAAATATAATTTTGATAAATTACTCCAACTAAAACACCCACTAGTTTATCATTCTCAATAGCAGCGTATCCAATGGGGATACTATTGCAAATATCCCTATATAAATCGTAATAATATCTCGTTTGAAAAAAACTACCTCTTGGATGGCTTAAAACAAATTCATCCCAGGCAACTTTATCAATCTCATTTATTTTTTTTATTTTCATATAGGGGATCTTAGTAGTATTATTAAAACCAGTTTTTTCAAGTTTTAAATAATTGAAAAAATCAAAAATGCTTTAAACAATATTATTTGATTCATTTTATAGTTTATCTTTTACAAACGAATAAAACTTTATTCAACTGCCTCATTTAAATTAAACCTTTTCCAGATAATTTAAACCAACTCCAACCAACAATTATCGCAAATATAATAAACATGTATATATTAAAATACTTTTTTTGTTTATTAGTTATCTTACTTACACCTAAAGCTGCTAAAATTAAGAAAATTGGTATTACAGGCTGGTGAAATCTCTCAGAATGCGCAAACGAACTCATTGCAATTACTGCCAAATACCCTATTACAAAAGTTATTATGAGCAAATATTCACGCCATTTTTTTTCTTTAAACATCCAAAACAATGAAAACATTACAAAAAATGCCATGATATTTTTAATAAAATTCGCACCATTTAATAACATTTGGTTTTCTTGTGATGTCACATTTACAATTGTAGGAAATGGAATCACAAAAATTAAAGGAGCGAAAACCGCAGTTGATGCATATTTTGCATATTTGTTAGCCCCATCTTCGCGGGTCGATCTCCACTGCATCGAAGCTGACTGGCTGGTAGATCTCTGATTCCACACCTGACTTACCTCGCCAACATACTGTGTACCAACAAAATATCCAACTGCAACGATAAACCAAACAGATGCAACTATTCTTGTGCCTATTTTTGTTGCTCGCTCAGACGAAAGAAAAAGTGCTGAGAATAATGCAAAAAGAGATGTAACTCCTAATACTGTTCTAAAAAAGAAAAGTAAAACGACTAATAAAATTGGCAACCATAAAGTATTAAAACTAAATTTCTTATTGCGCAAAAGAGCATCGGTACGTTCAAGAAACCAAACAGTTAAAAAGAGCATTTCAACTTCTTTCAGATGTAAACCAGTATAGTAAATTAAACTAGGCATTAACATTACAAAAATCCCTGACATGCGTCCGGTAGATTCCCCAAAAGTACGTGAAGCTAATCGGTATATTAGCAAACTGGTAAAAGCACCTATAAATGCTTTGAATATCCTTGCAATTATAATTGAGTCACCTGTAAAATAATATAAAACACCTAAATATGTTGGATATCCGGTATCAGAATACTGTCTTTCTAAATGCTTAAAATATATGGTTACGTCTCCTTCCTCAATTAATGCACTTAACCATACTGCTAAATCATGATATGCAACACTATCACCCGCCATCCATTCGAATGGTCTTCCTGTCCATGTGATATACAAAAAATAGCTTATAATAACCCATAAAAATCTTATTGAAAAAGCTGTCCAAAATAATCTTTTTTGAAAAACCTTTACTGATATATTACCCCAGTTTTTTGTAAAAAGATTTGAAAAATAAAAGAAACCAACGACTTCAATAATTCCAATAATCCAAAATGTAAATGGCAATACATGATTGAGAAAAAAAAATGAAACAAGAACAAGAGAAATAAAATATAAAAGTGTAGCTTTTTTAGTAAAATATTGGGGGAAGAAATCTAACATATTATTAAAGTAAATTGTTAAAAGTAATAATTAAAAACACAAATGACAATTTTGTATTTTATTTTAAATCAATTTAATATATTCATTTTTAAGTTGCATAAGATGATTTTCGATGCTGTATTTTTCAACAACATTAGCTGAAGTTTTTTTTGCATTTTTAATATATAATGATTTATCTTGCAAAAATAGCATAAATTTTTGAAGTAAATCGTTTTCATCTTTCGTTTTATACAGTGTTGCCAATATACCATTTTCTGTTATTTCATTCATAACCCCCCAATCATTCACAAAAACAGGTATTTTAGCTGCCATAGCTTCCACTACTCCTATGCCAAACGTATCGTGATCAGATGAATATAGAAATGCATCGAATTGAGGAAGTATATGTGGAACATCGAAACGCGAACCTAAAAAACTGACATAACTATTCAAATTATTCAGCTTGCAGTAATTTATACATTCATCGTAATAATGAGTTTGATTACCAACCCAACCCCCAACAAAAACAAAATGGAAATTGTCAATCTTATCTTTTAAAAGATTGATAAACCGACATAAGGTTAACTGATCTCTTCCAACTATGAAATTTCCTACCGATCCCAAAATTAAAGTATTTTCATCTAATTTCAACTCCTTTCTTATATTGAAATAATGATCAACCAATCTGTTTTTTTCATTTGTTTTAAATTTGTCAAACGAAATTCCATTATATACAAGTAATTGATTTTCAGATTTAAGATGAAATTTTTCACAAAAATATTTTCTTTGAGTTTTACTTACAAAGATATTCTTTGTAGTTAATGGTAAAATAAGTCGTAAAATTGTTTTCCATAGCAGATCCTGATTAAAATCATAACCATGTAAAGTTAACACAACAGGAATCGAAGTACCTAAGCAAGCCAAACGGGCATTAAGTGCATCAATTGGTTGTTGCGCATGAATAATGTCCACATTGTTTTTCAATAATTTATCTCTCAATTGTTTGAGATAAACCAAATAGTTTTTTTTATTGGACAAAAATATCAAAGACACTTTAGAATTTAAAAAATCGGTTTCTAATGCACCTGTTTTTCTGTAGAACCCTATAGCTTGATAATGATCAGAAGTTAAATTATTGAAAATATCCAATGTTAGCGTCTCAGTTCCTCCACGACCCAGTGAACCTAATAAATATGCTACTTTCATTTATAATGATTATTTTTTGTGCTGATACAGACAATTTTATTTTTTTTCAATTCCGTCATATAAATTTTGAAGTTCAGACATGTAATTCTCAATGCTGAATTTACTTCGCACATATTCTGACGCTTGTTGAGCTTTTTGATTATAAATTAGCTTATTATCTAAAAAAATCAGAAACTTTTCGAGCAAATCATGAATATCATCTGATTTATAAAGCGTTGCATACTCACCATCTACCGTTATCTCTCTCATAACTTCCCAGTCGTTCACAAAAACAGGTATTCCTGCTGACATAGCTTCAACAACGGCAATCCCAAAAGTATCATAGTTCGTATAATAAATAAAAGCATCGGACTGAGATAGTATCGACGGGACATCCTCTCTGTTACCAAGAAAAGTTACATAAGAATTTAAATCATTTATTGAGCAGTAATCCACACATTTATCATAAAATTCAGGATATCTGGCTACCTTGCTTCCAATGAACACAAAATGGAAATCAGTAAATTTATTTTTTAATATTGAAAGAAATTTGCAGACGGTTAATTGATCTCTGACATCGGTAAAATTGCCGACAAACGTTAATAAAAGTTTGTCTTGCGATATTGATAATTCTGTTTTAAGATTACTTGATGAATTAATATCTATTTGCTTCTCCGAGAATTTGCTGAATGAAATTCCGTTATAAAGTACTGATTGTTTTTTATAATTTAATTTATACTTTTTAATGTAATACTCTTTTTGTGTTTCACTTACATATAAATTCAATTTTGTGAATTTTAATGCCACTTTTAAGGCAATAGACGCAATTCCTCGTGTTTCGAAATCGTAACTATGAAGAGTAAGTAAGATGGGAATTTTCAAACCAATACAAGCAATAATAGCATAAAACGCATCAATTGGCTGGTGAGCATGAATAATATCGAATTTATTTAACTTTATATAAGACCTTAACTTCAATAAATAACTAATAATTCCTTTCGCTTTATATGGAATGTATTGCATTGATGCTCCGCTTTCAAAGAATTCTTTTTGAAAAACACCATTTGGGAATCTGAAAGTACAAAAGAAATTAATCCGGTAATATTTTGCATTTTTAAAAATATCCAAAATTAATGTTTCAGCTCCTCCCCTATTTAACGATCCTAATAAATACAATACTTTCATAATTCTTGGAAAAATAATTACTTGAATACAATCTTATAATCATAAAAAATCAATCTATTCCACAAATATTTTCCCATACTTTTCAGCAGTATCAACCATCGTTTTTAATTGATGCTCATTGATAGATTTATTTCTTAAAGTATATTCATTACCAAATGTATTTTCACTATTCATTTCGTTTTTAATTTTCTGCAAGTAATCATCTAACGAATAAATAATGCGAGCCGGGTTTCCCACTGCAACTGAATTGGGCTGAATATCCTTTGATACAACACTTCCAGCTCCAATAATTACATTATCACCTATGTTAACACCGGGTAATACAATAGTTCCTGCCCCAATAAATACATTATTACCGATTTTCACATTCGCAACTTTTGTATAGTTCAGGAAAATTTTTGTACTGGCATCATGAGCTAAAATATGAACACGAGGGGCCAAAGTTACATTATTTCCAATTTCGATGTGCCAGCAATGAGCTGCATCAATCACAACATTTGTCATTCTGTGAAAGTTTTCGCCTACTTTTAGTCCTCTCTGAATTAATTTATCAAGTGGTTGTTCTCTTAAAAGTAAGTTGGAAATTTTGCTAAATAACTTCATTTTTTAAGGTATTAATTTTTTTACAAAAACTTTAAAATTGTTCCAGAATACTAATACAAATACCGGCAAAGCATAATCTAACCTCATTTTTATGGGTTGATCTTTGAAATCTACTTTATTAATTTCTTTTAGATATTCTTTAACATATACTTTTTTCAATCTATATCGCAATAAACAATATATCCTCAATACATCTAAAAGTTTTTTTAAATCCGGGTTTTTCAATTCTTCATCGTACAAATGATCTATATTAAAAATATAGTGCTTCTCCGGAGGATATATTATATCTTCAACTACAGCTTTTGAACTTTGTTCCACATCGAAATTATAATTAGAGAGTGGTTTATTTATTAAAGCAACAGGATTTTTCAGAGCAACCCTAATCCATAAATCAAAATCTTCTCCAAGCGCCAAAGTGCTTTTAAAGCCATTTTCGGCTATAAAAACACTTTTTTTCATAATTGTTGCACCTGTCCAAACGGGCATTTCAATTGTTTTTGCATAAACCTGAAAATAGTTGATTATTCCTTTTTTAAAACCCGGCTCTACTCCTAACCTTACTAATCGCTGTGAATTATTTTTTATCACATAATAGCTGCTTGCCCATATTCCTGCTTCAGGAAATTCATCTATTAATCCCTTCATTTCGTCAAGATAAGTTGGACTCCACCAATCATCTGCGTCTAAAAATGCTATAAAATCATATTTTGTAATTTCAACGCCATTGTTTCTGGCCATTGAAACTCCCTGATTTTTTTGATCAATTATACGCACTTTTTTAAATCTCTCTGTATCATCATTTTTTAGTTTTTGATAGAAAGAATTTATTATCTCTAAACTTTCATCTGTTGAACCATCGTTTACAATAATTAATTCAAATTCCTGAAAAGTTTGATCCAAGACTGATTGTATAGCCTTTTCAACATAAGGTGCTTTGTTATATACAGGAATAATTATTGAAAACATATAACTAATTTTTTAAAATGCTATAAATTGAAAATAATAATCTGTTACGCGATATAAAAGATTTTAAAGGCAAATAATTATCAACTTTTCCGTAATTGTTTGCTTTCTCAAAATCCTTATTTGTAAAAGCAAGACTTAATAAAATTGTGTTTACATAATTATCATAATCCTTCTCATTGAAAACTATATCATCAGGAAATCTCTCACACAAATATTTGTACATTACTTTTTCTTGCGTGTATTTCTTTATTACGACCTCATATTTTTTTGGATGACTCAGTGATTCATGTCCCACACAATAAGTGGCTGTAGATTCAGGTATATAACCAATTTTGGTGTATTTAGAAATAATCAACCACGTAGGCCAATCTTCAATTGGAAAATTATATTTTATATAGTCCTCCCAGGGCACATATTTATCAAAAAGTTCTTTATGAAACATTACTGTATGTGTTGCCACTGGTACTTTACCATCGAAAAACTTTCTTATTAATCCATCACCCTCATAAGGAGTTAAATTTGAAGTTTTCAACCAGTTTTTGGTGACCTCACCGGTATTTACATTTAGTTTATCATATTCGGTATAAACAAAACCATAGTCAGTATTTTTACTCAAAAAATCTATCTGAATTTGCAATTTATCAGGATTTTGCCAAAAATCATCCGCAGCACAGCACGTTATATATTTACCCTTTGCCTCATTTATAGTTAAAACAAAATTTACGGCCACTCCACCATTAGTTTTGTAAAATTGAGTTCTTACAATATCGGGATATTTTTTCTGATATTGTAAACATACCTCTCTGGTATTGTCGGTACTACAATCATCGCCAATAATTATTTCGAATCCAAAATCACAGTTTTGTTTTAAAATACTATCTAATGTCCTTGAAATTGTATCTGCCTGATTGTAAGCAGTTACAATTACTGAAACTAATTTTTCCTTTTTTTGGGAACTCATCAAATAAATCTTTATATTCTAAAATTTTAATGCGAAACTTTATCTTAATTTCGTTAATTTTATTCAGCAAATTAATATTAACAAGCACAATATCAATTATATTCACAAAAAAACAGACAACAATCTGCTAATAAAATACTTATAATGTTTGCAACAAAGTATTAAGAATTAATATGTCAGGTCGAAGATAATTTTGATAATACTTGAAATTTTCAATCATCATTTTCTGTATATCATCCTCATTTTTAAGTAAAAATTGTATGTTTTTAATCAGATCTTCAGGATTACTAAATTCGAGATAATTTATATTTTTATTGAATTTGCCTGCTACCTCAAAATTTAATGGTTCTGATATTATGGCTCTTGAAGCGGCCACATATTCGCCGAATTTCCAACCGGTTGATCCATGCAACCCTGTAGTGGCGATACAAATATTTGAATCCTTTACTTTTTTAAGATAATTCTTTCTATCAGTTAAATAACGAGGTTGGATTAACTCTTTAAAATACTTCATAGAAAATTCAGAACTTTGAACTCCACCTTCAAACATATCACCAAATTCATTTTTACAGGCTTTGATACAATTAACCCTGGAAAGATTAATTTCTTCACGCTCTAGCTGTACTTCCTTCGATTCTAATATTTCATTCGTCGGATTAGGATCCCAAAGTCTTGTTAAAAAAAGAATTTTGTTCTGACGATTTCTGATTGGATATTGTTCAAAATCAGTATCTTTTAACGATATATTATTAAAATTCAACAGTTTGTGAAATACAGGATAATTTATATTCTTTTTTATAATATCACCTATCTTGAATTTCAGTAGATTTTTATTGTTTATTGGATAGTTGAACCCGAAAGTAAATATCTTTGTTTTATCTGCAATTCTGTCATAAAATTCTTTATTATAACTCCGTTTAAAGTAAAAATCCGATTGCAGATTTTCAATATAATACTTATAATTCTTTTCGGGCGATTCTCCAATTAACCAGTCAACACTATCAAATAAATCGTAAACCACGTCATATTTATCGTTTACCCTTATTTTTAAAATATTAATTTTATTATAAGGTTGAAATGTTTCTTTTCCTGTGTAATGAATATCTACAATATTTTTTTTTCTCAACAATTCAAAACCCGAATATACCTGTGATAAATGATGACTATAAGGATAATAGGGCATCTCGCACTTGAATATAAAATCTTTATTTTCGCTCATTATTATTCAGATATTTTAATTTAAACTGATAAAGTTTTTTTCTTAAATTCATAAATTCTCTACCAACGGCAGCCGGTATTTTATATTTAAGTCTCACCTTAGCCGGTTGTTTTTTCCAGTTAACTTTTTCTAATTCGTTTTTTGCTGCATTGTGCCAATTTTTATCAAGCCAGTATTGATACAATGAATATGTGCGAAATTTATCAAGCAGTTTTTTTAAATCTTTATTGAATTTTTCATTCTCTTCAAAACTGGATGTATGAAACAAAAAGTCCACTTCTACAGGATGGAGTTTATCATTCATTGCTCTATCTGAAAAATCCACATCCTGATTATAATTCGACAAATACAAATTAAGAAATGTAATTTTAGTTTTTAAAGCTGCACGAATCCAAAATTCAAAATCTTCTCCGTATTTTAAAAAGGTCTTAAATCCGTTTTCTTTAATAAAAAATTCTTTTTTAATCACCGTAGCACCAACCCACAAAGGCATATAGTAGAAATTATTTGAATATACTTCGAAATAATTTATATAACCTCTTTCAAAAAAGTTATCAACACCAATTTCTGATTTGATTTTTCTGCCATTTTTTATTTTATAATAACAACTGCCATAAACACCTGCCTCGGGATAGTCATCAATCATTTTTTTCATCTCAAACAAAAAAGTATCTTCCCACCAATCGTCGGCATCCAAAAAAGCTAAATATTCGAATTTTGAAATTTCAGCACCATAGTTTCTTGTTGCTGAAACTCCTTTATTTTGCTGATTTATAATGCGTATTTTATTATAACTCTCTAAATCAAAATGTTGTAATTCTGTAACAATTGTACTGATTTTCTCATAGCTGCTGTCAGTAGAACCATCATTTATCAGTATAAGTTCAAAATTCTGATAAGTTTGAGCCAAAACTGAGCTTATCGCTTTTTCAACATATTTGGCTTTGTTATAAACCGGGATTATTACCGAATACATTTTTTAATCAAATATTTATTTCTGACTTATTTTAAACCATGCTGAATATATCATGAAAAACAATTTGTTAGTTGTAAATAATAATCTTTTTTCTTTTTGATTGTTTTTCAGTAATAATCTTCCGTATTTTTGGGCAATTGAGTAATCACTGTAAAGAAATGCGTAATTAAGAAAAACCTTATATGAATAATTCAAATAATCCGTTTCATCATAAATCAAATCCTCTGGGAACTTACTGCATACATATTGATAACATTCTTTTTCTTTATTAAATCTGTTCAGCAGTTTTTCAAAAGATTTTGGTCGTGTTATAGATGCGTCATCAATTCCTAAAGTAGTTGTAGATACCGGTAAACAATAAATCTCAGTAAACCTTGCAAGAATAATTAATGTCATCCAGTCTTGCAGTGTAAATTGTCTTTCAATGTAGTCGTCCAATACTATATATCTGTCGATCAAGTCTTTTCGATACATCATCGTAGCATTGCAAAATCGGAATTTTCCTTCAAAAACAGCTCTGGACATTGGTATATCATATTTGATTTCGCTTACTTTTTCTTCCAGAATTCTACCTGATTTTTTATAAAAGTTCCTGAAATCGGTATGACACACCCCATATTCAGGATGAGTTTCCATAAAATCAACCTGAAGTTGAAGTTTATCGGGATTATGCCAATAATCGTCGTTATCGCAGTTTGCTATATATTTTCCTTTGCATTGTTTCACACAAAATGCCCAGTTGGCGCCCAAACCAATATTTTCCTCATGTAAAAATAATCGGATTATCTCTGGATATTTTTGCTGATACTTAGTCAACAATTCTCTTACATTATCATTGCTTTTGTCGTCACCAATAATTATTTCGAAAGAGAAATTGCATTTCTGAGATAAAATAGATTCGATTGTTTGTCCGACGGTTTCAATTCGATTATATGAAGGTATAATAACTGAAACTAATGGTTTTATAGAGTCGTTGATTTTATTTTCAAAATTTTTCATCAGTTCATAGTTTTTAAATACCATGATTTTATTTACCGGGAGTATTATTTAGGAATGTATGCAAAAACTTTGTGAGTGGTTTTGGAAATAATATAGTTAGGATTTGCAGATAGAATAATATCTGTTATTACCTCCGGATCATCTGGTAAATGATAAATACATATTGCTAATTTGGGACCAAATTCTCGCAGCACTTTTATTGCACCTTTTAGCATTAATCTCTCAGCACCTTCTATATCAGCTTTTATGAAATCAATTTTTTTAATATTATTTTTTTCAACCCAACTATCAAGTGAATAACATTCTATTTCTTCAGTGTCATTTTGTTGATTTTTCTCCATCACTATACTTGAAGAAGAATGTCCATCGGTTGAATGACTTAAACTAAATTTACCAGACTTATCACTTAAACCGTAAGGTTCAATCTTAACTTTCTCTTCGCATTTATTTGCTAATATGTTTTTTTGTAAAATTTCGATTGAAACTTTTTGTGGTTCAAAAGCATAGATTTTTTTTGCTCCGTAAATTGTTGCATATATTGAAAACAACCCCATATTTGCACCTGCATCTATTACAATATCATCTTTTTGTACATTAACTTTATCCGTTTCGTATGAACCTTCGATACTTAATTGTGAGAGAATTTGTGAGGCAACAATTTGTTCTATATTATTCTTATTGGAGAGTTGAAATGCTCCTGAAAGAAATATATCAATAAACTCTGATTTAAAAGCCGAATCATCGAAAAACAAAAAATTATCAATTTTCAAATAATCTTTAATTTGCTCAATATCAATTTTTTTCCAGGCTTCTTCAATTATTGTTTCATATTTATACTTTTTTGAGCCAGTCCAATATTTTTTAAAAATTGCGTTATAATAAAACCGGGCTAATTCAGACTGTGGAAATCTTTTAATTAATTTTCGTGCTTCTTTAAGTTGTAACCAAAGTCGTCCTTTTGGCATTAATCGGGTAGTTATGTTGTCTGAAATCTTCATGGTTACAAATATAAATTATGAAATTAATTGAAGAATTTTTAATCAAAATAATAAAGAGAAAGATTTATTATTTTTCCCAATAAGAGTATATTCCTTTATCTAATTCGTATGAAGGCCACACAAATCGGTCTCTTTTTGGTTGAACTTTTGCCCATTCCCACATTTGAACTAAACCTTCTTTCAAATTCGTTTTATGTTCAAACCCCAAAATATCAATTGATTTTTGATAAGTAGTTACTGCATAATGAACCTCATGTCTGCTTTCGAGATATATTTTTTTCACTCCACCCACAACTTCCGAAAGTATATCTGCAGCTTCATTGATACTGTATTCTTGAATTCCACCTAAATTAATGATTTGTGCAGAAGCTTTAGGATCTACAGCTGCTTTCCACAATGGTTCCAAAGAATCATCAATAAAACTAAAAGCTCTTTTTTGTGTTCCATCACCAAAAATAGTAATCGGTTCGCCATCAAGACAATAATACATCCATATACCCAATACATTTCTGTATTTATCCCATATATTTTGATTAACACCATACATATTGTGCGGTCGTAAAATACAAAAATCTAATCCATGTTGCTCATAAGCAATCTCAATATCACGCTCACAGGCAGCTTTAGCCACACCATATGGGTCGATTGGATTCCGATCCATTTCTTCATGAAAAATTCCTCCTTCTCCCCTACCATACACTGACATTGATGAAGTAAAAACTAATCTTTTAATATTATGTCTGATACATTCGTTTACAACACAAGCTGTGGCAACTAAATTGTTCTGATAATTAAATGACCTGATAAAAGGAGATAGACCTTCGGCAGCATAAGCAGCAAAATGATAAACATAGTCAGGTTTTTCTGATTCAAATATTTTACTTAATTCCGGATCTTTTAAATCAATCTTGAAAAATTTTACTCCTTCAGGAATATTCTCAATATATCCACCACTAAGGTCATCAATTCCTGCAATTTCGTATTCTGGATGATTTTTCAAAATCCATCCTGCCATTCGTGAACCTAATAATCCAGCAACTCCGGTAATTAAAATTTTCATTAATTTATGTGTAGTTTTAGTTAAACTTAAATTTATATTTATTTTTCATAAATATATTAAAAATAATTTTAAATCTTATTATGTTAAGTTTAATATATTTGTTTGAGAAGACAAATATAGTATATTTCAAATTGATACGAAAGTCAATAGGTAAAATTTTATAGGAATCAAACTATCGTGAAAATATATTACTTTTGTTTTTTATAAGAAATAAAACAATAAACTCTCTTTCAAAAAATTATTATGATTTCAATTATAATTTGTTCTCGTTTACATATTTTACCAACTGAATTTTTAAATAATATTAAAGAAACAATTGGCATTGAATATGAATTGATACATATAGATAACTCTGAAAAAAAATATACCATTTTTGAAGCTTATAACCTTGGATTTTCCATGTCTAAATATCCAAATTTATGTTTCATGCATGATGATTTAATATTTCACACCAACAATTGGGGGCAAATAGTGAACGATTATTTTTCAAATAATAAAAATTGGGGAATTGTAGCTTGTGCCGGATGTAAAATACTACGAAAAACACATGTTCTTTGGTCAATTCCCGATTATAATGCATTTAATATTATACAAACAGACATTAAACACGGAAACGAACAAAAGGTTTGGCAAACCATAAATAAACCCGAAAAAGTAATTGCTGTTGATGGGATGTGGATTTGTGCCAGAAGAGAAGTATTTGATACCGTAAAGTTTGATACAAATTACACCCCGGCCTTTCATTATTATGACCTTGATTTTGCGATGCAGGTATATCAGGCAGGTTATGATGTAATGATAGTTCCCGATATTTTAATTGAACATCTATCATTAGGTAGCTTTGAACACGATTGGTTACGAAACACACAAGTATTCTTTAAAAAATGGAAAAAAGTTTTACCTGTCAAATTAGTTGAAGTAGATGATAAAACTATGCAAAAATTAGAGTGGAAAGCGTTTATCACAACTCTAAGATATATAAAGGAGTATAAAGCATACTACTTGTTAAAAGATTTGATTTTCACTACGTTGTCAGTCCAATTCAAGTATATTTTTAAACTTTAGGAATACAATCTTCTCAATTTTTTTTCCAAAAAACACAATTAATATTCTTTATTATTTACTCGTTTTTTATCAAGCTAAAAAAATAAATTATTTCAGGAATATCTTTAAATGCAATTTAAGAAGTTTATTCACTATTTTATCTTTAATTCGAGTTTTTAAAAACGGTAAATAGCTCACTATTTTTCTTAATTTGTCTTTCCTTTGTAAATTAAATTTGTGTATTTCATTAGCTAAAATCTCAAAATAAAAACTTTGAGATTTAATGTTCTGAATAAATTCAGGTGACTTAAAAATGAGAAAAATATATTTACTAAAGTTTTTGAAAGGGAATTTTATTTTAGCATAATCAACGCCCAAATATTTACAAAAATTTTCATTCGGATATATAAAGAACGGTCCGGCATATAAAAATTTACTGTTGTTAAGTATTGAAAGACTACAGTCAATATAAACAACATTCAATTTTTTCACCTGATTTATACATTGCTGATACTTATTTACATACGGATATTTTCTTAAAATTGCTACTTCAGAACCTTCTTTAAGAAAAACTGCATTGTGCGCTATAGATCCTTCGGTAGCTATTAATTTCTTACATTTTTGCAATAAAGAAATTTGTTCCAAAAACGATAATTCTTCAGGGTTTACTATTTTAACACCACTTTTTCTTAATATTTTCTCAATATACTCTTCTCCCCAATCTCTGCTGGATTTTGATTTATTTCTTGAAAAATAAAGCGTTTCAAGAGCATCGTAACTTTCGTATGGTTTAGTTATTAAATTGATGGTATCTAAATAATGTGAAGTAAAATAAAACGGGTATTCAACTGCATTTACATGAAAAAAACTGTTATCAGGTATATGAATTTTTTTATATTGCGTTATTTTCCTTATATGGTAACAATTAGATATGTCAATATTTAATGATTTTATTAATTCAGAATATGAACCCGATAATGGCTTTGTATTTATATATACTAACTTAAGATTTTTGTTCTTTAAAGAATTGTACGAAGGTGAGTTAAGGTACCATAGATGTTTCAGACAATCAGTAATAAAATGTCCCCACATATTTACAAAAGAACCAATAAAAATTACTTCTTCATTGATTACTTCTTCAATTTCCTCATCATTAAATTCATAAACATCGCATGAATTATTAAATCCGGATTGTAATATAAACTTTTTATCGGAATCAACCACCCCGCCTTCAAGTGCATATTCTCCGGTGGGTGTTATTGCTTCTTTCCAGGGAAGAATGATAGCATTTTCATATTGTACACATTGAAGTTCATGGTCTTCATAAAAGTTTTGAGTTAATGATTGTTCTAATTTCGCCTTGAAATCAGCATAAACATATTCCAATTGGTTTGTATTTAGTCTATCCATTTATTTTTTGTTAAAATATCAATAAAACAAAAATTATTTACTGTACTTTTCAATAAACTGATCTATCTCAAATAAATACTTTTCCACCTCAGATAACTTTTCAAATTCAAAGTTCCACCATTCAATTTTTGTAATTTCATTGATTTGCTCAATATCAAAACGATATTTTACAACTTTTGCAGGAACACCAACTGCAACTGCAAATGGTGGAATATCCTTTGTTACTACTGCTCCTGCACCAATTATAGCACCATCTCCAATTTTCACTCCATCAATTACAGTAACATTCGCACCAATAAAAACATCATTACCAATCTCTGTTTGTTTTGATTCTGCTATTTTATTGTTTTTCGAAAGCGAAAATCCATTTTGCTTACCGGTAGAATAAAACATTGGCGAAGTGCTTATTCCATTGGTTGGATGTAAACCTAATCCACAACAAAAATTTGGTCCTATTGAACAAAATTTTCCTATTATTGTGTTTGTAATATCACAATTTTTACCAATGTATGTATAATCGTCCATTTTAACATTTGCAAAATAAAATGGTGGATTAATCTTTGATTTTTCTGAGAATTGAACATTTGATAAATGAGATTTCACTAAAGAATATCCACATTCTTTTCCTTCGAGCAATTCAGGTGAATCGAAAAGTTGCCCGATAAGTTTTTGGAGATAATATTTTATTCGTTTTGCCATTTTTACTTTATCCAGGAACCTGAATGTTTAAATACTTTTTTTAACCTTTTATTAATTCGCGAAGGAAGCCTTTTCAGACCGCTTAAACCAAAGTTATATGGTTGAATAAATTGCTTTTGAAATAAATAATCAGTTTCTTTATCTAGAGAAATATGTTTAGGATGTTGAATTTTGTAAATTTTTGAAACTGTATTCTTGTTAAGTAAAAGGGTGTTACCAACAGTATGTGTTGCATCGCTATCAGATCCAACATTCGTTACAAAGTTTTCGTTTGGAATTATTGCATACTGATTTTGCTTCCAGGTACAAAAATAGAATTGATAATCCCAGCAAGATTCATTAAATCGATCTTTCTTTACATTATTAAAAATCTCGTACCAGTACTCTCTAATTCTGTAATTCGAGAAATAATTTCGAATTATCTTTTTAAATTCTATTTGAGTCAAATTATCAACATAATAATCAAACTGTTTCCATGTGCGTCGCCATGTCGCCCAACCCCATGTACCGTGATGTCCATTTGAAAAATAATATGAATCATCCTTATTTTTCAAACTTTTTAGAAAATTAGTACCTCCGATAAAAGAAATTTTTGAATTATTTCTGTAAAAGTTTAGCATTTCTTCGCAAAATGAAAAAAAATCAGACACAGGAACACAATCATCTTCTAAAATTATACCTTCTTCAATACAATCGAAAAACCATGAAATACCGGAAGATGGACCTTTACCACATCCTAAGTTTTTTTCCGAGAAAAAGGTTTTAAGTTCACAATCCCAATCAATATTACTAAAAATGCTCTTTACTTCAACACATTTAGCTATGTCTTCTTGATTACCTTCACGAGCACCATCCTGAAATACATATAAGAACTTTGGCTTCACCACTCTCAATACATCAAAAACTTGTTGTGTATAATGTGGCCGATTAAATGTTATAAGCAGCACAGGTGTTTGAAACATTTCGGTATTTTCTATTTAATTTAACTTTGTAAAACTTATATGCAGTTAAAATTATTGCACCTATTGTAAAATATTTCCTTCTAAAAATTGACTTTACAAATTCTTCAATTCTGTTTGAACCTAAAAAATCATCAAAATTGTTTTCTAAATTAATATTGATTAATTGTGCTGTACTTTTAAAATTTCTGAACATCGAAATATAGTCCGAAAATTTAAAATTAGATATGACATTTTCAAAAGGAACAAATGTTTGATATGGATTTAAAATTGAATTCTTAATAAATTCATTTCTTTCAACACCCTGTTGCTTTACTTTGTTCAAAAATTGATTTTCAAAAATATAAGACATATTTCGAAAAGAACAAAAATGAAGAATTTTTGATGAATAGGCAAAATCAACATGAGTGTACATTACACAATTCCAAATTCCATCAATTACTTTTACCGGATAATTTAAATGAATATTTGCTTTTGCAAACGAAGGTTGATCAATTGAAATACCCTTTTCACGCCCCTCCTTCCAGTATAAATGCCATTTATCAAACAGTTCATAATTTTTCGGTTCATCTTTCACATAAATTACTCCACTGCTAAAATAATAATCTTCATCTTCAATATTCCATCCTATTTTCGATGATAAATCGGCAACTTTATCGTAAATATATTTATTAAAACTCTTAATCGGTAAATGTGATTCCAAAACTGCGGCTACTGAATTCTTGAATTCATCAATATTTTCTAAAGATTGAGTAATTAAAGTATCACTATCGATAAATAATAAATCACCCTGAACCAGATTTCGTACACTTGTTTTCAACCAGCGCGATCGATCCATCATCGTCAATTCCGGCTGAAGTTCTACAACAATTTTTTGTGATATATAATTGAGAATTTCGCCTCTTGTACCAACTAATAATTTATCAGTCAAGTCATCAACAATCAGTACTATTGTTGCATTAGGATTATGATACCTGGCAGTATAAACTGACAATAAAGCCTGTTCGATATAATTCTTATCAGGCGCGCAGGTCAATACATATACCAGTTTTGTCTTCATTATTTGGTTTTAGGTAGTTTTATCCAACTTCCAAAAGTATAATCCCACTCTTCTGGTTCAAAAGGCATCATGCCACCCCAATGATACAATGTCATTTCGCCAAAATAAATATTCCCATTTATACTATAGAAATCAACCCTCACATGTGGAATATTTTCCGAAAGTTTTTCAGCAAGTTGAATCATTTTATCATAGTTATCCGGTTTAGATCTATTTAAACCAGAATGAGGATGCCCGTTTGTAAATGGTAACAGGTTAAAATCAATGTCATAAAAATCAAACTTCGTATCGTGTGGACGATCAGTAGCAATAAACATGGTTTTAAACTTTCCATCAAAACAGAAAAATTTGTAATCCTTCAGCTCTGTTCCACTTTCATCAACCATATACTTTTCAGCAATAATCTGAGGTTCGATATCCTTATATGCCCATTGACGGTTTTCGTAATGATAATAATCAACTTTCAACGCAGTTGATAATTTCTTACGTGCAGAAGCAAAGTCAAAGCTTTTTTTATCTTTGCAAATTACAGTGCTGGCACTGTCGTGCGTACATTTAAGAACAAATTCGTTAGGAAGTGAATTAAAATCAATATCATCAAATTTTTTCCAAACACCATAAGTTTCAATAACATATTCTTTCCCAATAGTATCTGTTACAAATTGTTTTACGGCATGTTTGTCAGCAAGAATATGATATTTCGGATTTCTGTCATATAGTTTTAACCATTGCATTTTCTCATTATAAGTCTGTGGATTTTTCAAATCAAGCTGCTTTCCAAAAACCTTCTTGTATTGATATTTTAAATATGCTTTATCAGTAAGAATATAGTTTAAAAAAAAACTCATAACGCTCTCATTTACAAGTCTAAACCATTTTTTAGGATGAAAATATTTCATATTTTTAAAATAAATTTTATATAGATAATTTTTTATTTGATAATTTATAAATTATTGATTTTAAAGCTAATTTAGGTACGTACAGGACTTTCTTTTTGCCCAAAATACTACAAATATAACTTCCTGCATCGTAATAGCCCTCGTTGTTTACTTCCATCCACCATTGCTCGATATCATTATATTTTATCGGTATATTTTCAATTTCAACTTGCGATTGGTGTGTTTCTATACTTTTTTTAAAAAGGTCATTGAATTCATCTTCAGTAATCATACTTTTATATAATTCATTCCCTTTTTTATTTCTGTAGTCCTTATCAGCAATCAACTTTTCTGCTTCAAAAAGAAAATCCTTTTTGTTTGTAAAAGAAATTTTTAATTTATCATTAAAACATATCATCGATTCGGTTTCTTCGAATGCAAATAAATTTTCGGGATAATATTGTAAAATCGGTTTTGAATTAATAGCCGCATGCTGCGACATTAAACCTCCCGACATAGGACAAGTACCCATATAAATATCACAATGCTTAAGTACTTCGTTAATATCTCGTCTAAATCCAATTGGAATAAATTTATTTTCAAGATTATTGTTTTTGATAAATGCATCCAAAAACTTTTTCCCTTCGCTATTTAATGCTTTATTTGCATAAATAATTACTGCATTGGGATTATTTTGAAGTATCTCAGCAACCAGATTCCAGTATGTTTTTTGCTCATCAACTGTTTTATAAAAATCGCCTCCCGAAAATATCACAACTTTGTTTTCACATACTTCCGGAAATCCCTGAAATTTTTGTTCATCAATAATAGGATAATAAGGTAACAATAATAATTGTTCCTTTTTTAATCCTCTTTTTTGAAAAGATACATTTGCACCAAAACTTCTGAACTCAAATGAGTAATCAATCGCTTTAGCACCAAGCCAGAAGGCGTGGTCACCAAGGTTTATATAATACTGCACAATTTCGTGGGGCAAACAGAAAAATACCGGAATGCTAACAGAAAGTGTGTTTATATGAATAAATAATTTTGAAGGTTTAAATTCTACAATTTTATTGTAAATATCTTTTAATCTTTCACTTCTGCTAGTATTAATATCAATTTTTTCAATGCTGATATTTTCAATATCCTTTATTAATTCAACAACCGGTGCCTGAGCATTAGTTCTTTCTTCATAAAGATAAAGTATTTTATAATCCAATAGGATTAGCGCACGTAAATACTGTAAAGTAAGAATTACCGGTGAACCAAAATAGTCGTAAAAAACTACCTTTTTCTCTTGTGAAACGAATTGTATCTTTTGTTTAATAAGTTTATTACCTATTTTACTAAGTAAATCATCTAATTCATCATCCGCATAGCGCCACATTATTTGAGATGCCAAAGTTGCGGCCTTATCAATATAGTCTAAACTTTTTTCGAAATCTCCCTTTTCATATTCCGAAAAAGCCAACTTTTTGATGGCAGAATAACCAGCTTTAACTTCTCTTAGCGTAACTTTCATCCTTCAAACTGATTAATCACACTCACAACACACATAATCTCTTCCTCTGAAAGTACCGGACTCATTGGCAAGCTTAATTCTTCCTCATGTATTTGTTCGGTAATCGGAAAGGATAAATTATTCCATTCTTTATAACATTCCTGCTTATGGGGTGGTATGGGGTAATGAATATTTGTTTGAATTTCATTTTTGGTCAAAAACTCCTGCAATTCATTTCTACGTTTTGACCTTATTGTAAATATATGAAATACATGGGCATCCCAGTCATTTACAACAGGTAAAATAATCTCAGGATTTGTAATATTTTCAAGATAATATTTTGCAGCTTTTTTGCGCGATGCTATATCTTCATCTAAATATTTCAGTTTTACATTTAAAACTGCAGCCTGAATTTCGTCAAGCCTGCTATTTCGACCGGTATATTTGAAAACATATTTTTTAGCTGATCCGTAATTGGCTAAAGATCTGATAATTTTTGCCAATTCCTCGTCATTTGTAGTAACAGCACCAGCATCACCAAAAGCGCCTAGATTCTTGCCCGGGTAAAAACTGTGTCCGGCGGCATCACCAATCGAACCTGTTTTTTGTCCATTGTACAAACAACCGTGTGCTTGTGCATTGTCCTCAATTAATTTCAGTTGATGCTTATTGCAAATTTCAGCAATTTTTTCATTATAAGCACATTGACCATAGAGATGAACAATTAATATTGCTTTTGTTTTGGGTGTTATTGCACTTTCAATTTGATTTTCATCAATTTGATAAGTTTCCAACTTGGGCTCAACTAAAACCGGTTTTAACCCATTCTCTGTAATTGCTAGAATGGAAGCAATGTAAGTATTCGCAGGAACTATGATTTCATCGCCGGGTTGCATAATACCCATTTCGATATAAGCTCTAAAGATCCAAATTAAAGCATCAAGTCCATTTGCACAACCTATTGTATATTTCGAACCAATATAACTTGAGTAATTCTGTTCAAATAAATCATTCTCGCTACCCTGTAAATACCAACCCGAGTCAATAACACGACTCACCGCTTCATGAATTTCTTTAGAATTCTGTTCGGTTACTTTTTGTAAGTCTAAAAATTTTATCATTTTCGTTTTACCTCATCATTTTTTATAGTCAACATAAGTCTTATAATCATTAATATAATCATTTTCATCATAAAGTTCAGAAGCTAAAACCAAACAGACCGAGCCGGATGAAAAGTTATTTAATTCGCGCCATATTCCGGGAACTATTACAAGTCCCTCATAAGGTCGATTAAGTGTAAATGTCTTTTTATTTTTTCCATCATCGAGGACAACATCAAAACTTCCACTTGCAGAAATTATTAGTTGTCTCAAATCTTTATGTGCATGTCCACCTCTGGACACACCGCCGGGGACATCATAAATATAATAAACCCTTTTAACTTCAAATGGAACTGTAATTCCATTCTCAACAACACTTATATTGCCCTTGCGCTTACTATGATGTTTATCTAATTCTATGATATGACATTCGTGGACAGAACTTTCTTTCATTTTACATAATTTAAAAATTCAGTGTAATCACGGATTGCATCATCGGGATCATAAAATGTTGATGCTAAAATAAGTGCCACTGAATTAGTTGAAAAATTATTTATTTCCCTCCAGGTACCTTTTGGTATATAAACACCATAATATGAACGATTTAAACAAAATGTTCTGCGTTCAATTCCATTATCTAAAACTACATCGAAACTACCTGATAATGCTACAATAAATTCCTCGGTTTCCTTGTACGCAAGTCCTCCACGTGTTTCTCCACCGGGCACATCATAAATCCAATGTATGCGCTGACTTTTAAATGGAATATGTTTGTTTTCTTCGATAAAAGAAAGGTTTCCTCTTTCATCCAAAAACTTAGGTAAATCTATTAATTCTATCATTGAAGTTATAACATTCTGTGTTTAAAATTCAATTCAGGTCTGATTATGCCCGGTTTTTTGCCAAGTACTATATCGCCACTACCCTCGTTGGTGAACTCTACTTCAAACATATAAACCAGATTTCCCCATAATACATGTGCTTCGTTTTCACCAAACCATATTTTAAAATAATATCTTCCGGCATTCAATAAACCTGCCGGTATATTAAATGTGACTTCCTGTTCTCCAATCTGAGAATCTTTATTTACTGAAAAATTCATCCAACGATGAAAAATAACAATATCATCAGTTGTTCTCAGTTCAAAAGTGATGTCAATCATTGAATCAGGACGATAATTATAAAATACCACAGAAACAGCAATCTCGGATTCAATATTAATAGCATTACCTCTGGTGGGCTTTACCTCCATCGACCGGATACGAATGTGTTCATTCCCGGGAGCTTTTGTTAAATCGTCGTAGTAAAGAGCTTTTGATTCCTGATAGTTATTGAAAGTATAATAATCGACGGCATCTTTTACATTCCCTGCAAAATCAAGCATCCCATCCTTTAATACAATTCCATTTTTACACAGGTTTTTCACCGAAGCCATATTATGACTTACAAACAATACCGTTCTACCTTCTCCATTAGCAACATCCTGCATCTTCCCTATCGCCTTTTTTTGAAACTCAGCGTCACCAACAGCAAGAACTTCATCAACAACTAAAATCTCAGGATCGAGATGAGCAGCAATAGCAAAACCCAAACGAACTGTCATCCCGCTTGAATAACGTTTCGCCGGTGTATCAATATATCTTTCAACACCTGAGAAATCAACAATTTCGTCTAATTTTCGGGCAATTTCGGCTTTGGTCATGCCCATAATAGCTCCATTCATATAGATATTTTCCCGTCCTGTCATTTCAGGATGAAATCCGGTTCCAACTTCGAGTAAAGAGGCTATTCTACCTTTGGCTTTAATAACTCCCGTTGTTGGGGCAGTAACCTTCGATAATATTTTTAATAAAGTTGATTTTCCTGCACCGTTTTTCCCTATAATTGCCAATACATCTCCTTGCTCAACTTTGAAATCAATGTCTTTCAAAGCCCATATATAATCACTCTGTGCTTTTGATGCACGATCATTTACATCTCCAATTTTTAAATATGGGTCTTCTTTGCGTCTAACATTCACTGTAAACCAACGATTTAAATCGTGACTCAGAGTTTGTGTTGAAACTAAACCTAATCTATATTGTTTACTTATATTTTCAAATTTTATAGCAGTCGACATTTTTTCAAAGTTTTTATGGTATTATTGAAAGTCATCTTTTTATTTTAATAATCCTCTTAATTCAAATTCAAACCATCAGAAAGATGTTTTCTGATTCCTTTTTAAGTTTTTCACTTCTATTGTTTTTCAATCCTCATTTTTTCTAAATAAGTAGTAGTTTATAGCTTTTTATTAACTACAATTCCATCTTGTTTTAAAATATATGACGGATTACCTACCACAACACAATTATCAGGAATACTCTTAAAAACAACAGCACCAGGCCCTACAACACAATTATTGCCGATAATTATATCTCCGGCAATTACAGCATTAGCCAATATCTCAACATTATCTTTAATCGTAGGTTTACCTCCTTTTTTATCACCTAATGTCACATTGTGAACAATTCTGCAATTTTTTCCAATAGAATCCGCATTTAAAATAGTGCCATAAGCATGAAAAAGTAATAATCCGCCTCCAATTGGTATATTATTTAGAGTTAAATGCTGCATGCCTTTGCCCAAAAATTGAATAAGCCATTTAGCATTTCCAATTCTATTGTAAAACAAAGAACGGAAAGAACGATTATGAAACAATAATTTCAGCAGAATAAAAGTATTTGAACCTGTCAGCTTATACTCTTTCCGATATGCTTTTAAATCTTCTTCTATTAAAAACCTGTTTTTACAAAATTTAAAAGCTATAATGTGTGGAAAAAATCTGATTATGTTTAACAATACAATTATGTCCTTAATCGCAGTCATAATCAAACACTTTTATTATTTGTATTATTCAAAACCTGATTGTAAATTTCAATGATCTTTTTTACAATAATGCTATTATCATATTTAATCATTAAATCCCGTCCGTTAGTTCTTTTGTTGTAACTAATTGCTTTTCTTAAACTTGAGGCCACATTTTCAGGATTAAAATCAGTGATATAACAACCTTCAATACCTCCGGTTAACTCCTTTATGTCTGCAACATCAGTTGCAACAATCGGACAATTACATGCCATTGCTTCTTTAATAATCTGTGGCGAACCTTCACTTTTAGTAGGTAACAACAACAAATCGCAACCACATAACAAATTCGTCACTTCTTCTCTCGTAAATCCCTTTAATTCAATCAGATTCACATTTTCAAGATTAAGCAATTCTAATGCTTGCTTAGCTAATGCATAGTTTTTTCGTAAATTCCCGAAATTACCTCCAAATAGAATATTTACTTTATCATTGGGCAAATTCATTTTTGATTTAGCCTTGTTTTGTGGAATTACAACTAAATCATTCAAATTTATACCACAAGGTAAAACAGAGTATTTCTTTTTATTTTTAAAATATGCCAAGTCATAAATATGACTTGCAACATAAATGTTATGTGCTGAGAACAATGATGCAATTGAAGAAATTATATTACCCTTAACTGTTAAAGTCTCGCCATTATGAAATGTAATTATTACCGGTAATTTGCATTGTAATATTGCCAAAGCACCACTTAAACCAAAGTGAGCATGAATAATATCAAATTTTCTCTCTTTAAGTTTACTTTTAAGCGCTTTAAAATTTCTCAAATATCCAAATAAACCTTTACCAACAATTGGGAAATACTCTACATTAATACCTTGCTTCTCCAATTCATTACCTTGTTCGGTAATAAATGGCATTATTCTACCTGAGTTAGCACTACAAACTATTAATATATTCATATTTTAAATCAAAATAAAAAAATTATATCTTATTAATAATCAATACTATAAAATAAATATTATTGCAATTTGCTTTTAAAATTTTTCACTTTTATGATACAAGTATTTAAGTCCCAAATATGTATTAAAAAATAACTTATTTTTTGAACACAATACCTTGATACGATTATTCTTTAATTTTTTACCATATAATTTTGCTAATGTATAATCACCGGCATTATATGCAAAGATTAAGTATAAATTATTTACATAGTCATTCCACCGATCTTCATTGTAAATTAAATCTTGTGGAAATTTATCACAAATATATTTATACATTATATGCTCTTTTTCGTATTTACTTACAACTTTATCAAAATCCAAAGATCTTGATAGCGAATCTGTTGAAATACAGTATGTAAGCGCAGAAATATCTAAATGATAGAAATTAGTAAATTTTGCAATTAAAATCCAGGTTACCCAATCTTGTATTGGAAAATTATATTTAATATAATCATCCAAATCTACGTATTTCTGAATCAGCGCATTTCTAAAAACTACCGAACTTGCCATTACAAGATACTCACCTTCAAATAATGCATTCAACAACTTCTTTTGCGATTTGTTTTTAATTGTATATTCTTTAATTACATTCGTTTTTAAATCTATCGAACGATAATTTGTATAAACTAAACCAATATCTTCATTCTTCTCAAGAATATCAACCTGCTTTTGAAGTTTTTGATTATTATGCCAATAATCATCATCATCGCACAGTGCAACATATTTACCGCTTACAAGTTTCATTAAACTTGCCCAGTTTTTTGCAATTCCCTGATTCTCTTCCTGAAACAATAAAGTTATGACTTCAGGATGTTTTTTTTGATATTCTAATAAAATACTGCGGGTACCATCAGTACTCGCATCATCGCCAATTAGAATTTCAATTTCAAAATCTCTTTCTTGGGATAAAACCGAATTTATTGTTTGTTGAATATAGTTTTCCCTATTATAACTACAGATTACTACTGATACCAATGGATTTAAATTATTGTTAGTATGAGGGAAAATCATTATTAACTTTTTTCTTAAAGCGAAAATTATATATTGATACAAAGATAGTATTTATAACCTTAATTAACAAAGGATTCGACAATAAAACTATCTGCAAAAAGCCTAATTGTTGTGATATTAAATCTTTATGTTTTTCTATTTTTTCCAAAAATATATCTAATTCACTTTTATCCAATGTAAATATTTTTCTTATATAAATTTTAAGCGACCATTTATATGATTTGATGGCTGCTTTAATAAACTTTTTATCTTTATTAAATTGCTCCTCTTTGAAAAATTTAATAATATCAGCATTAGCTATTATTTTATCTGCTAATTTTAAACCTTTCGTATTGGGACTATTAGATACAGAGTCCTTATTATCAACTCTATAAATATAATAAATACTATTAATTTGTTTATAAAACTTACATTTCACAATCGATTGATAGAAAAACAACATATCCTCTGTTCCAAACACATATTCAGGAAAGAATAAATTATTTGACATCAGAAATTCTCTATCAAAAACTCTTCTCCACACTTCTATTGTTCTACCCCAACAGTTTTGCATTAAGAAATTAAGGTAGTCACCCCCCGTAATAACTTCTGTATCAGCTTTTATATTAACATCAAGAACCGATTGGTAATTTATTTTGTCAGTTACGTCAACATTGAACTGCAAAACCTCCAATTGATTAACCTCAAGTTCATGAACAATATTAGACAAACAATTTTCGACAATATAATCATCTGAATCAATAAACCAAACGTATTTTCCACTCGCTTTTCTTAATCCTTCGTTGCGAGCTGCTGCTTGTTTTTGATTATTTGTTTGATGAATTAAAATTAAATTGGGATGTTGCTTTTGAAATGTTCTTATTATTTCAATAGTACCATCGTTGGAGCAATCGTCAACACAAATCACCTCATATTTTTCTTCGGGTATATCCTGATTAAATACCGTATTTAAACATACTCCGATGAATTCTTCAACATTGTAGCATGGTAAAATCAATGATATTATAATAGTAGAATTCATTTAAATATATTTCTTTTCAGAGTTCTTAAAAGTCTAATTGGAGGACTAAGAATATTATTAAACAAGACTAACACTTTATCTCCGGTGTAAAATAAGTATTTACTCACAGATAAAAATGGCTTAACAATTTCAAAATTAATATTACTCCCATATTTATAGAAAATTACCCTTTCTGCATTTGATAAATAGAACACATTTTTTATGTTTTTCTCCAACAAACTCAGGTAAAAATTTAAAATCTCATCCTTTTGTTTTGTCTCGATTTTATTTTTTTGGAACTCATCCATTACATCGATATAAAATTTCGATAAATCGGCCAATTTCCTTCCACTCGAATAAATTCCATCATTCATTGTCGAAGAAGTTGGATTTAAACGATAATTATATACAATTTCATTTAAATACTGAAATCTCGTACATTTAAGTATCGATTTTATCGTATGAACAGCATCTTCAAAATAAACTCCTTCCTCATAAAATAGATTATTATCTATCAAAAAATCTCTTTTATATATTCTACTCCATGTTTCAACACTTCTTTTCCAGATTGGAAATTCATTAATCTGATAATATTCTATTCCGGTTATTATATCGGTATTATATAAATAATTTGCATGATATTCAGAGGTATTATCATTAATATCAACTCGTTGTATATTAAAATGCAAAACATCTAATTGATTTGATTCGGCAAATGTTATTATTTTTTTTAAAACATTTGGCTGAATAAAATCATCCGAATCGATAAACCAGACATAATCTCCAAAAGCCGCTTTTAATCCGGTATTGCGAGCTGCACCCTGCATTTTATTTGTTTGGTGCTCAAGCAATCTTATATTTGAATGTAATTTCTGATATTCTAAAACTACATCTTTGCTGTTATCAGGCGAACAATCATTTACACAAATAACCTCATACTCATCCTCATCAACATCCTGTTTATAAATACTTTCAAGACATATTCCAATAAATTGTTCTACTTTGTAAAACGGAATAATTATCGATAATTTCTTATGTAATTGATTATCATTCATTTTTACAATTCATTTTTTTACAAAGTTTTTGAAACTGACGTGTAAATTTATATTTTACAAATGAAAAAACTACATATAGAAACATTAAAAAATCTGTACTTATAGATTTACGAATCACTTTTACAAGAACCCCCTTGTTGAAAAGCCCGGCATATCCTATAAAAGATTTAAACCAATCATTATAAACCTTCGATTTATCATACTCATTATTACAAATTTTACGACCAAAATTATAGACGTCTAAACCTTCTAAAAAATCACAACCTTCTTTTCTGTTCCTGCCCGTTGTATTGGTATCATGTAATCTGAAATAGCAATTAATATCAGACAAAGTTACTACTTTTGTTCCATTTAACATGTTAATCCAAAGTAACCAATCGCCTGATTGTTTAAGTTTATTCCAATTCCCTGATTTATTGATTAAAAAATTTTCCTTTCGGAAAACTAACATACTTACATTTGGAATTCCGCAGTTACCAAGCATTTTTTCCTTAATGAATTGCTGACCTTCAATTTTTGCAAAATCATATTGATAATCAAACTGATAATTATCAAAAACAAATTTTGTTGATGAGATTACCATCGCAACTTCATTGTCACTGAAATGAGGTAAAGCACTTTCAAGAAATTTATTTTCGCACCAATCGTCTGACTCAGCAATCCATATTAAATCAGCATTAGCATTTTCAACACCTTTAATCCATTGTTTGTACGAAGTTCCTCCATTGGTTTCATTATAAATGATTTTTGTAACTTTGGGGTGGTTTCGATAAGTTTCAATAATATTCCTGCTTCCATCAGTGGAGCAATCATCTAAGATAATCAACTCAAAATCCTGAAATGTTTGATTTAAGATGGTGTCAAATCTTTGTATCAAATATTTTTCATGATTGAAATTTGGTAGTATTATTGAAACTTTAGGCATGGAATATTCTTTTTATTCGTCTGGTATTTAGCTCAATATATTCTTTAAAATCGGCAATTATGAATTTACAGGCATATTTGCCATACATTACATTATAATTATTTATTGAAAAAATCAGAATAAATATGCCGGTTGTAGATTTAATAATTTTCTCTCTCTTTTTCCAAAATTCAATCTTTTGTTTTAATCGTCCTTTAAAGCTAAGAAATTGGGTATAATCTGCTTTTACTAATTTGAATTTAAATATATTGCTATCAGGCGGAACATTTATCCAACTACCCAAACCCATTAACTGATTATGATGTATCCTATAGCTAATCAAACATTTATCAATAAAACCAAGGCAATTATCATTTATGGCTGAAACTGCAATAAATTCATCATGTAAGATTTTCTCGAAGTTTCTAAATGGTAAAATTTCTGTAATATAAGATTTCCTAAATGCCATTGTTGCACCTGTAATCCTATT
>CAYNHC010000002.1:1183-3568 GCA_964396705.1 uncultured Paludibacter sp. | reverse complement strand
AGTTTGTCTAATTATACTATCTAATTGATCTTTAATAAAATTAGCACCATTAAAAGTACATATTGCTACACTGATTTTCATTTCCATAAAATCATTTTTTCTTGCAACAAGTTATTTAAAAATCTTTCTTAAAAATTTGAAGTATTTTAAAATTTTCTTGCCAATTCTATATTCTAAACTATCAAACACTTCTATTTTTGCTATTTCAATATCATCGTTTGTGAGAATATAATTAAAATCGCCGTAAAAGAAATGAGGAAGTTTAGGTTTGATAGAATTATTATTTGTACTAAAAACCAAATTATATAAGGGTGAAAACTCAAATGTATTAGCAGATTTATCAGTTACAACAGGTTTAATATTTTCTGTATTTTCTTCATCTATGGTGAGAATTGAACCTGAGAAGTTATTTTGACAGTAATAAATATTAAATTCAAAATATTGACTTATTAATGCTTTAAACTCTTTATAATACAACTCCTTTACATGGTACGTATTATGAAAATCGGGCAAATCAGTATAATAATATTTATCAGGCGATGACATTATAAGAATACCATCCGGTTTCAAAACCCGTTTAATCTCCATGAGCATTTGTTCATGCTTATCGTGATGTTCAATGGTTTCGAAACTCACAAACACATCTGCAAAGTTATCGGGCAAAGGGATATTACTTGCATCGCCTTGCTTATATTCGAGATTATTTTTTTTATATGCTCCTCTTGCATGTTCAACTGCCTCATGACTAATATCAACGCCTACTACTTTTGCTGCGGAATTTGAGAGTATATCAGATCCATAACCCTCGCCCGATGCTAAATCTACGACAATTTTATCTTGTAAACTTATCTGATTAACAACAAAATAATATCGGTTTAGATGTTCCAGTTCTATTATGCCCCTCATTTTAGGCATAAATCTTTCTCCGGTCATTTCCATATTTATGGTTTTATATAATTATTGTATCGTTTACGTTCGAGCCAGGCTACACACCTGTCGAAAAATTTGAAAAATTTGAAAATTACAGGAAATCTTTTTATGCGCTGATATGCTAAAATACCGTCACTCCAAAGTAAATAATCGGCTAATATATTTTCAGGTAATAATTCTTTAAGTACTTTTTGACGTTCAGCAAATTCAAGTTCATTATTCACCGAACTTATCCCGTTCATATCAAAATGAGTAACATCAATATCTGCATATTCAATACTTGTATCGGCAAGAACAATTACATTAAGATACCATTTCCAGTCAGCAACTATTTTCAAATTTTCGTCGTAAAGACCATATTTATCGAATAAATTTCTGTTTATATAAGCAGGTGAATGATTTAAAGTGCCCGAATAAAAATCAATGAAAGTAGGTTTAACACCTGCAAAGCCCCTGTCGCGAAACAATCCCTTACGCAAATATTTCAACATATTGCCATATAATATGTTACAGTTTTCAGATAAAGATGAAATCATCTTTT
This sequence comes from uncultured Paludibacter sp., assembly GCA_964396705.1. Lineage (GTDB taxonomy): Bacteria > Bacteroidota > Bacteroidia > Bacteroidales > Paludibacteraceae > Paludibacter. The sequence continues at coordinate 2,097 of CAYNHC010000002.1, read as the reverse complement.
GGGTAACTGAAGGGTCAACAAGATAATCACCAGAGTTCAAAAACTGTAGATAATTTCCTTCAGACATTCGAATTCCCTTATTCATTGCATTATAAATGCCGGCATCTTTCTCACTTACCCATTTAATCTTTATATCTAATTCGCTTTCAGCACATTCAGAAATATATTTGGCACTTCCATCGGTACTTCCACCATCAACAATAACATATTCAAACTCTTTTGAAGTTTGAGATAATACACTCTCGATGGTTTTTTTTAACCCTTCGAGATTGTTATAATTGATTGTTATAATAGATAATTTTAACATTTTCAAAAACTTACCAGGGTTTTTCGAAATCCATTTTAGTTATTCCTTTTTGACTGGAAATAAATGTACTTGCAGAATTATTTTTAAGTTTCAGTTGATCATTTTTGCTGAAAAGTTTTGAAAGTAATGCTACAGGTGTGAGAAAAAAATAAAAAATAATTGATAAAAGCAAATTTGGAACTATTTTACTCAATAATAATGTAAGCTTGTCCCACAAAAATAAAAAAACATGAAGAAAGTTACTTGAGATCAAACTACCAACTCCTGCAATCAAAGCAACCCAAAGCATCACTTTCCATGTTGTTATTGTAAAAACAATAATAAAACCCACAACAATTACGAATGCCGTTTTGTACTGATAATCTTTTCCTTTTTTTGGTTCCATAATATTTAAAACAAAGTATAAATAAATGGCGCTACAACACTGCTACCACCAAAAACGATAAGAAGTCCGAGCAACAACAATACGATAATTACCGGTGCAAGCCAAAAAAGTTTTCTTTCTTTGACAAAAAGCCATAAATCCTTTAGAAAGTCCATAAAAAATATTTTAATTAATTACTATTCAATACTTTAAAATTAAATTTACAATTAATATGTTTGCATA
>CAYNHC010000002.1:0-1083 GCA_964396705.1 uncultured Paludibacter sp. | reverse complement strand
TTATTAGGAATTGGGAGAAATAAAAAATTGATACCTAACGAATCGCAAATATGTTTATAAGTTTTAATATTATCTACAGTATATTCTAACTGATTTTTTTCATATTGTGGGTGATTTTCATAAAAACACATTCTTGGATCAACTAATCCGGGAACTCCGTCACCATGATCTTTATTAACTCTTGCTTTAAAATAATTAAATGAATATAAGCGAGATATTCTATCTAAAATTATTGAAAGTTTACCAATCGGAGAATATACATTCCCTCTCAAATCATAATTTATAACAGGAGGTATATTTCTTTCAACAATACTAAATATCAGCAAATTTGGTTTATTTATTATTTTTTTATTTATTAGTTCCAAAAAATCAGAAAAAGTAGCTGGTGCCATATTATAAACATCAGTATTTAATCTATTGTTTAATAAGTTCGATAAAGTAGAGTCTTGGGGTAAACTCGAACCAGCAACAAATGAATCACCAATTATTAAAATTTTGGGATTATTCAGAAATTGATTATTCCTAAATCCTAATTTGTCAGTAATCCAGTTTTCATTTTTTTTTACTGCTAATTTAGTATTATAACAAAGATCTCCTTCCGAAATCATTTCAATATTTTGATTCGGATAAAAACTACCGATTGTTTGTTTATCATTAAAAAGTAAAGCTTCCCAGGGTCTAAAAGTAAAAGTATTTAGAGGTAAAATTAATTCAATTATTAAAAATAAAAAAATTGGAATTAAAAATATAACATTTTTGACTAAAAATTTTTTCATAATTAAAACTGAAAATATATAAATTGTTGTTGATTACCACCAAACCAAGCGATTAAAAAAATTATGAAATAATATAGAAGCCACCTATATGGTCTTTTCCATTTTAAATCCAAATTTTGAATTGCAAAATGATTATTTCTTCCAAGCCATTCAACAATGAGAAAAATTGCAATTAAAACTAAAACTGTAAAAGCCCTTTTCATTCCAAAAAAATGAGGAATTGAAAATAATGAAGGAGTTAGGATACCTTTAATAAATAAAAATGCACTGGTTAAATTCTCAGATCTAAAAAAGATCCAGGCAAACA
>CAYNHC010000001.1:0-55938 GCA_964396705.1 uncultured Paludibacter sp. | reverse complement strand
GGAACAGAACCATTAAAGGTTTGAAAAAGTAATTGATTTTCATGATTTTTTTTTTTTAAAATTAAACAATAGTAATTTAAGATATAATTTATTTTAATAACTTTTTTATTCATTCAAATAGCGCAAAATCAAATCCGCCACATTACTACTCCAACTCACGTTCTCATTTCCAAATGCACGCCCATCGATCGGGTCGAACCACTCGTTGAAACGGGGTCCACGTGCACAAACTCCTCCCTCATATTGAGGTCCAAGCATTTTTACAGTATTAACCGCAATTTCTTTAGCAATATCCTTATATCCATGTTCTTCCAAACCAAGACAAATTAACCAGTTCATATTTGGCCAAACAGGACCACGCCACATGGTTTTTCGGGTAAATGTCGACTCGGATAAGGCCACACTTGGAACCGGATAATTCGTCCAGAATTCCTCAGGATTGATTAAATGTTCCGTGATTAATCGTTTTATCCTGTCTTCTCTGGCATTTTTCATAAACATTGCCATGAAAGCAAATTGAACTTTTACTTTAATTTGTTCACCTGTAGTGGCATTTACATCATAATAAAAGCCATCTTCTTCGCTCCAAAAACTCTTTTCAATCTTAGCTTCAAGAGCTGCGGCATTTTTTTCGTGTTTCGCAGCGGCTTTTTTGTCACCGAGTAAAGTTGCCATTTCGGACAAATTATGATGCATTAAAGAAAGCCACACATTTTGTTCAACACTTTCAACTGGTTGCATTACGCCGACGTGATACCCTTCACTAAATAATCCATCGAATCGTGGAGAATCATCAGTTCCAGAGTTAAAACTGTTTGTATATTCAACCAGACCATTCTTATTCTTATCTTTTGATTTATATAACCAATTGACATATTTATCGAATAACTGGTACATGAATTTTATTTTGTCCTGAGGCCAACCCGGCTTATTCTTCAAATACTTCAGAGTAACCGCGCTAACAATAGGTTGCATATCGTTCGAGCCCGATTTCGCGATCTCTTTCCGGTATTGTTCAAGATTCTTCTTGAAGGACAAACTGCCTGGGATACCTCCATCGGGAGCTTGTGTGAAACTGTAATTATCTAAAAACTTATAGGTAAGATCATCGTTATTAAGATTCGAGAGCAAGACAGCATGAAAAGCTTCATCCCAGAAATACATGCCCGGGTACATGAATGCTGAACTTGCAAAATAAGGATAGCGGGTGAGGCCATCTTGTCTGTCCATGTGGTTACTGAATAGCGAAACCCATGCATGATAATACGTTTTAATAACCGTACTGTCTTTTGTTTTGAGAGGAGGAACCTGTTGACTCAGAAAATCTATCCAGTACAGGCGCTGTGAAGCTACAAGCTGATCAAATACGGGCAGGCGTGGTTTATCAGGAGTTTTTGTTACCTCCATAGTAATGGTTAGTTTATCATCAAAGGAAGCTCCAAGATAGGTGATTCCATTTCGTTTCCAACAACCCAATACGCTTTTATCAACAATTACAACATCTTCAAATCCCTGGAATTTTCTCAGTAATGGTTGAGGATCCTGACACATCGACAAATCAGAACACCCGTTAAAAGTAACGAGCAAACTATAATCTCTCCACTTGAAAATAAAACGCTTATTTTTACTATCATACTGAAGATCAATGTCCTCCTTATTTCTATAATAATGGTCGGTAAAGCTATTCATTTCAAGAACAGCCATATTTTTATCATCATCACTGGTTATTTCACACATGAAGATATCTTTCCCAACCGTGCGATTAACCTTTATCTTATCGTTTCCGGCACTATACTGCCATGGTAACCATTGCTGGGAAGTAGTCGTATGCTGTATTAGCTGTCCTTTGCTTTGAAACGAATAAATTTCGCCACTTTGCATGGCCATCACTTCAGGAAAAGTAAACCGACCTAATGGAGACTGAGCCGGTGTAAATTCCTCCCAACCATGTGGCATTGGATTATGCGAAGCCACATTGTTATGAATCAAATAGCTCAAATCATTCGATTTGAGCATTTTATCAAAATCAAGTTGCTGAGCAAAGCCCAGAAGAAAATATAAAAGAAAAAAAATTGTAGAATAAAGTCTCATCAATAATAAAAATAAATCGATATTGTTTGTTTATAAACAGCAAATTCGGCAACTGAAGCCATAAATCTTATGTTTACATATTTCCACACATGACATTTAAACCCATCAAATAACTAACTATCAATCATTTAACAACATATTCCTTGTAAAAGGCTCACATACTTAATAAGATTTATAAGAAGCCAACACATTAATGAGAAAGAAAATTGCTAAATCTGGACACTATTTATTTGAACTCAAGTTTTGTTTCAACAGATTGTAACCCGGGAGCTGTGAATTTAACGCTTACCAGGTCTTTTTTGCTGGATAATTTAGTAAGGATAAGCACATACATCCCGTTGTGAATTTAGGTTTTTATTTATCCAGTGTAGAATTAGGGTTTGCGCCAACTACAGTGATTGGTATTCTTCAAAATCAATACAATAAAAACACGAAGTGCACCTGTATGAGTTTCTCAACAGGCACATTCCGGTATTAAATCAACTATTTTGTTACAATTACTCTTTTATTGATCGGGTTTTTCGATGTAATTGCATTGACAACATAAACACCTCCAGACTCAAATACGGAATGATTAATCAAGAATTCGCTTTTTGTCTGGTTATCCTGATAAACCAACTTTCCTGTCACATCATAAATCGACAATTTTGACGCTTCCTCTGGTAGTTTAATTGTAAGTGCGCCTGAAGAAATCGGATTTGGGAAAATTTCCATATCATTTTCAGAATACACATCATCAATACCCGAATAATCTCCCACAGCAATACCGACCGTATTAGAAACTATTGTAAGTATCTGTTTGTAAGTTCCTTTCGCAGTAAGCTTATAATTCCCGGCAGCTAATTTTGTTTTAAACGAGAATATATTCGATTCAGGATTCTTATCGGTACCTGCTAATGTTTTCGCTGCAGTATAGAACTTCATTGCAGAAACTTCTTCAATACCTTTTTGGACTTCTGCCACTATCGTAATCGAATCATTTTTATTTAGCTTGGCTCCTTCAACTGGAGAAATAATTTTTATCTGAACATCATCATTAATAGTTAACGGGTTATAAAACGGGGTAAGGCGATTACCCGGGATAGGCCGTTCATAAGTTCCATCAGGCAATTGCCAACCCACTGCAAAATTATCACCTCCGCCGCCTTGCACAAGCAGCCCTTCAACTAAGTACATTTGCCCGGCTTGTAACAAGACAGGTTCCGATTTCTGAGACGGCATCCAATCCCATGCCCGCGTATAGGTATATCCATCCACATAGGCAATCACTTTTAACGTATCCGCATCTGGCATTTTAATGCTGATTTGGTTATTATCGTCGCCCGAAGTCCAGAATGTGTATTCACCGGTTTGAGGAGGACAAATGTAACCGCAAATACGTTCACCATAATTCTCTCCTCTACCTGTTGGGCCCTCGAAGATATTAACCATTCCTGATTTGGAAGGCGCACTCACGGTCGTGACTGTCGCCAATTTTGCGCCTGACATATTATCCCAGAAATCGATATTCATCATCCCTTTGTTGTCACAGTCGAATACGTCAGAGATCACATACACTAATGGGCCTTGAGCTTTCATCAGCCTGTCATCTGACAGTGTAATAACCGCTGAAATAGCATAAACACCTGCCTCCGCATTACTTAAATTGAAAGTATACGGAGCTTCAGCAACATTCGCGAGCAACTTATCTCCATTATAATAAGCGATACTTTTGATGTTCGTTTTTCCTTCCGTATCAAGTTTTATATCAAAACTGCCCCCTTTCGCGATTGTAAGATCGTTTTGAGGAAAAAGGAATGTTTTCTCGTATTTATCCGACACATTAACCTTTATTGAAGGGGTTACAGCTGTTTTCCCGTCATTATCGGTTACTTTGGCGTAAATGGTATATTGCCCGGCATTTGGACCTTCCCACTGGAACCTGATAGAAGAAGCGTTTGATTCACCAATCAGTTTGTCGTTACCAAAAAATTCTATTTTCTGTATCGTTCCATCAAAATCCTGTGCGGCAGCTGAGAATACGATTGTATCGAACATACTATAATTGTAGTAATCCATGGGCGATTGTAAAAACACCTGAGGAGTACCGTCAGTAATTTTCAGTCCAAAGTAATTCGATTTAGCGTTTGTATTGTTTTGTCCAATAGCTTTAGCATAAACCATATGGGTACCGATTTCGGGAGTTGGCCAAACAAAGCTATACGGGCTGCTTGAGTCTTCACCAATTTTTACATTATCTGCATAAAACTCAACTTTCGATACGGGGGTATTTCCTGTTGTAACAGCAGCCTCGAAAGTTATATTCCCGGTATTAAGGTAACCTGTATCAGCACGTGGAGAAGTAAGTTTCACGCTATAATCAGGTGCGATACAATTACCGTCGGGGCACCATTTATAAATAATTCCTTTACCATAGTAATCTTCCTCAACGACGATAACCCGCTCGCCACTGGGAAGTTTTGATACCTGGATGGCATACATCAAGTCCAACATACCGCTGAAACTATTTACTTCGGCACCAGGTAAGATGTAACCTACTGGTTCTAGTGTTTCTGCATTAAAAATATCAATCTCGGCCATCTTTTTTGTATATAAACCTTCGGCCCCGACATTCAGATAGATATATTTGTCATCAGCAGTAAATGAGACTGACTGTTTAGCTATATGCAAGGTATCAACAGCCCGCTCACCTTTGCTCCAGTTTTTAATTTTCAGGATATCAGAAAAATAAGGGAAGCCTGCACCCGTTGCGAAATACATAACATCTGTTTCATTCACGTATTTAATTCTCGACATATCTCCTCCTGCATAGGTATACGGAGAATTTGTCCTTACCATAGAAGCTGAAGAATAATTAGGAACTCCGTTTTGGTCCAGGCCATTACAAGGGAAATAACAAAGCAACCTGCTTCCCAGGTATACATTCCCATTTTTATCAACATCTATTCCTTTAATATAGGGATAACCAATATTATAGGTCGAAAATTCTTCCTTCTGAACTTGTCCGTCGCCATTATTATCACGCCACAACCACCGGCTACCTTCCACATCCGCTAATTTTGGACGTTTATCTTGCTGCCAGCCATACTTTTCCCACTGTCCATCCCATGCCACGGTGAAGAAAGCACAAGGAACAGCGATTTCACCATCAAAGCGATAAACACACAAAAACTCCGAATACATATTAGTTAAAAACATGAACTTTTTCCCGTCAATGTATCGAATAATGGTTGATTCCAAAGAATTAACCAATCGTGGGTCATCAGGATATTTGAACGGGTCGAGCGTTTGAGCGGCATACTTCCAGTGTGCCTGAAGATTTCCGGCCGGGGTATTATAATCAATCTCGTAACGTTCACCCGAGCTATAAATATGCGTTGGATTAAGCGGATCAGCATCCATCGACTGAACAAAGGCTAATCCCAACATTTGGCAATCCATATTCAGGTTGGTATCAAAATGACGAAGGTCGGTTCCGCCACCAACCTGAGTTGGGTAACCACAGTTTGCAACCCATAAATTTCCGACAGAATCAGTTCCTAACCCCCTGATTCCCCAGAACTTCAATGGTTCAATCAAACCAGGTTTGGATCCGCTAAGCGCACCACCTTTATCACCAATGGTTTGTACAACAACCGGGGTTCCTTTGCCGGAAATGTCAAAAACTTTAATATTCTGATCCGGACCATTATCGGCAACCATCAAACGACACTGGTTATCAACGGCTATCGCGGTGGGGTCAACAATGCTTCGTATTTCACGACCATCACTACACTGAATATATGGAGCCAACGAACCGGTAGGAACCGGGGCTACTTGACTAAGGGTGAAACGAAGATAAGGATTTTTCACTGTCCATGTTTTACCATTGCAATCAGTGGCAACCAGCGAGTTAGGTTTCATATTTTTATTCCCAATCACATCACATTGGGTGTAAACTCCATACTCGCGATGGGCTTCATCCCAATACGAATTGGTGTATACCGTGCCATCTTTGGTTACACTCATATTCTCGATAAAATTTTGCACCCATTTAGGCCCTGCAAAACTATTCCCAACATAAGTACATTGCAAGTTCTCAGTAATCCGTTGCTGCGAATATACCGGAAATACATATAACAGAGATATTAATAAGAACCCAAGCCCGAGAACTCGTTTCTTATTTGTACCTGCTAAAAGACCCGAACCATTCATTCGATTCGTGATAGCTTGTGAAATTGATTTTTTCATTTATACATAATTATTTATTGGTTATCTAATATATATAGGTAATCATAAAGTTAATCGTACTATAAACTTATTGAGATTTTTCTCAATAAATCTGGACAGTTTCATAACTAATAATCTACCTTCAGGTGATCGAAATAAAAGAAACAGTTTTGAACGGACCAGTAGTATTTCCATTCTACCAAAACATCCTGTCGCAGATCAACCGAGATATTACCCCAGGCATATTCGTCACCCTTTCCGAAAGAAGTTGTCTCCTCAAAATCAGTTTGCCAATAGGAATGATTCCGTATGGTTGTAGCACTAAGCGGTCCGCCTTCCCTTCTTATTTGGGTATGTATCAGCAGAGGCCTGTTTTGATTGGCAGAAAATTCAGGTGCACCTTTTATTTTAGGCGAGATTACACATTGTTGCACCTTCACCCCGTTCCAATATTGTTCAATGGTAAGCACTGCCGAATCTGAGGGAAAATTAACTCCTGCCATAAATTCTTCGATGATCATTCGCCGCTTTTCAAAAAACTCCCCTCCAACAATTTTCGCCGGGATAACATAGCTGACAAAAACTTTTTTTGAAGTTGACACCATATCCTGACAAGGATTATTGGTTTCAAAAATTATTTCACGGGGCTTCGTATTCGAGGGCACGAGTTGGCCCATCACGGGTTGACAAAAGTTGGTTGTTGTCAACAACACTAAGAATACAACAAATGCTTTATTTATCTTCATCCTGATTAGTTTAGTGAAATGGTTTGTTTCTATTTAGTAATTCCCGGCCAGTTATCCGTACGGAAAGGATTTGCAGGTAGCCCCTCGCTGTTGTACAAGTTCATATCACCCGGGTTATCGGCCCAACCATAACGAACAGCAACCGGTGCCTGTATTTCATTTGAATGGAGTATTATTGTTTTACTATCAACCAATGTCGCTTGAGCCCAACTAAATTTTTCATCAGCACCGGCAAGTGAAAATCCGTTTATATATCCGTACTTATTGTTGATTTTTAAACCAGAAGCTATGTTTTTGAATGTAATTATTACATCGCTCCCTTTCATGGTCATACCATCAAAAACTGGCCCCTCATTAATGACCTCTTTACCATAAGCAATTTTCAGAGCATTCAATGCCAGACGTCGTCCTACTTCTTGCTTGTTTTTCGGGTGAATATCGAGTGCCTCGCCAATATCAATGGCGGAAGCCATCCCGGTATTCGGAAGTTTAAGTGTCATCGTTTGTGCTTCACGCAATTCAGCCCAGGTACTTTCAGTAGGTTGTTCAGGCTCTTTGGTAAAATTAGCTATTTGTACCCAAATAAAAGGAAAATCACCAAGCTTCCAATGACTACGCCAGTCAGTAATAAGATTCGGAAATACGCGGCGGTATTGTTCTGCTCTATCCGCATTAGATTCTCCCTGATACCAGATGGCGCCTTTTATGCCATACGGAACAATTGGGTTAATCATACCATTAAACAATAATGTTGGAAAATCATTCGGACCCAATGAATTTGTTTCAGGAGTTACTTCCGTAAATTTCAGTTTCCATTCTCCGGCAAGGCTTATCTTTGTTTCCCCCGACATAAAACAGATATTTCGGGCGGGACTGTACAAGCCACCGCCGCCACCGGTATCAGTAACCCTGATGGCAATCGTGTTCTCTCCTTCCTTTAATGCTGATGCAGGTACTTTGTAAAACCGGTCGACATTATATATCTTGGTTTTTCCAACTTCGACACCATTTACCCAGCAAATATCATAATCATCAATCATACCGAGCGACAAAACTATACCAGACTGCGACTGGTTTTTGTCAAGTTTAAACGATTTCCGGTACCATGCAATACCATTTATTCCCCTGTAGCCTCTTTCTTCCCATAAACCCGGGGTTAAAATGGTTTTCCAGTTACTGTCGTCAAATGAAGTCTGGTTATAACCCTGCACCAATCCATTATCTTTATTTGGAGAGCCCGCCATAACCGAATTAATTCTCTCTTTCAGAGACGTCTCATAATTTGCCAGATCAATTTTCTGAAGTTCATTCCAACTGTCAACAAAATCCGAATCTTCTTTAATCGTTTCAGAACTGGTCCACGTTTCGGCGACAGTTCCTCCCCAGGAAGCATTGATAAGACCAACAGCGACATTCAGATCCTGATGAATTTTTCTACCAAAGAAATAACCAACGGCCGAAAATTTTGCAACACTGGCAGGTGAGCAAGCAGTCCATTCTCCTGCATCCAAATCTTTCTCAGGATTCTGTGCAACTCTTCTGGCTACGGAAAATAATCTTATTGCAGGATAGTTGGCATTATTAATTTCTTCTTCTGCATTAGATGCCTGTAAAACAAGAAATTCCATATTCGATTGTCCCGAGCAAATCCATACTTCACCAACCATCACATTGGTAAACTGAATTTTATTCTTCCCGGTAATTGTCATTGTATACGGACCGCCATATTCCATCGCGGGTAACTTTACCATCCACTTGCCATTTTTATCCGTCACCGTTTTTACTTCGCTCCCGTTTATCGAAACACGAACTTTCTCTTTTTTGTCGGCCCAGCCCCATACGGTGTTTTCAATACCTTGTTGTAAAACCATATTAGAGCCGAATATTCTTGCAGGCTTCACTTCTGCATACGTAGAATTAATTTGCCAGAATACCATAAAAAGGCTTAGAGCTATAACTGACAACTTAATATCCTTCATTGTTTTTATCTTTTAAAAGTTTGTTTATATAATTGTTTACATTTTTCAATCAAAGGCTCCAGATTTTTGTTGATTAGCTGACCAATGGAACCAGATCATTCTTCATAAATCAACCATGTATAATGAGTAATGTCCATCACTAATGATAATCAATTGATTATACAGATATATAATTATTATCATTTACTATTTTCACAGTGTTATTAGATTTTCAAAATCAGACTGTTATTTATAAATAAATAATTTCTTGCTATAAATACTATAACCATCCTTTATTCTCAATAAGTAATTTCCTGAGTTCAATTCTTCTGTTGAAAACCGGAGCTCTTGTTTTCCTTGTGAGGTGGTTTGATGATATATTGATTTGACTAACTTGCCGGTAAGGTCGAAAACGGCAATTTCAAGATTTGTGGCATTTTTAATGTCAATTGAGAGAGTAAAATAGTCTTTTGCAGGAATTGGATAAATTTTTATTTCAAAATTATTGGCATTTATTTCAGGTACAGCACTGGGTAATTTAGAAATTTCGTTTGTTACAAATGTTGTTTTATTTGTTACAAATGTTTTTGTTTGATTCACAGTTACTGCGAATGTATTCCAGTTAGTATTTGAAACATTCTTTTTAATAACAGCAGAGATTGAATCTAACACATTATTAATTTTTGATTCTGACAAATAAGTATCTAACGCCTTCTTATATTCTTCTACATAATAGTTTCTGAAGAATGGTACTTTCATTATTCTCCAAACCAACGGACGTTCCTTTGTTTCGCTTGAAGCACCAGGCTGATATGGTTCGTACTCATCCATATAATGAAAGATACTGCAATACTGTCCCATCATATTCATCCCCAAGTTTGTACCAACTGTCACTGGTTCGAAAGTGGCATCCAAATCCCAAGGTATGAAGTTCCATTTACCATCTGCCGGATTTTGATACAACCAACTGTTCTTAGGACGTTGGGGATAGCCATCCCAGTTCGATATAAAGTTACTTACAACTAAATATCTGATAAAATTTTCCCACGCAAAGTTGCTTTTTAGCGTAACTTCAAAAGATTCGTCGGGAGTAAGATTTACCATCTCGGTAAACCGTCGAATGGAGCTGTAATCTGTCTCGGCATCTCCATTATTATTGGTCTTTTTATCGTAATGAAAAAAATAATCAGCATCATTAGGTCCCAAATAACTAAAATCAGCCCAATAACGATTATTCGGGTCAGCAGGTGTATCATAAGCTGACTTATATAAATCTCCTTCCTTATTGCCAAATGTTTCTAATAAAAAACTTTTATTATCTACATCTTCAATTTGCATATATAAGCCATGCGAAACTCCGTTGACTGATAGTAAAACAAAGCGATTTTGCGCCAAAGGCACTTTTGCCTGGTTCATCAGATAATCAGCCATAAACTCACGAACATGATTTTGGTAATTAAAATTCAGTTCTCTTCGGTTCATATATTGTTGATCTTTAGGTAGTTTAACTTTCCAATTTCGGCGCTTGATAGAACCTTTATAATCGTTAATTAAGTTCAACAATGCGTATGCGCCTCTGTAATTTAGTTCAGCCGGTTCTATAACCTGCGGTATAGGAACAGAACCTGTGTCAGCAATAAATTTTCCATGCACATCTTCTGCCGTAAATGGATTTGCTTCAAGCACATTAAAACTATCTTGTGCTATTACAATATTAACCTTTGGTAAAATTTGGGAGTTGCATATAAAGGGAAAAAACAGGAAAATCAAATAAAAAGAGTGAGTTTTTTTCATTGAAAATACTTTTAAAGAGTTAATCTAAATTTGAGAAAAAAAAATCTAAATCTGGACAATGTGATTAATCTTTGTGGTTATATTCAAAATTAGTCCACTCTTTTGATTTTTCCGACCCAACCTCCACCCGGAGCTAGCTGGATTTTGATTTTTGAAGCGTTTGATATTTCCATTATTTCATGTTTGTAATCACTCGCATATCTGTCTGCATTAACTCCATCTTTATAAATTTCAAGTTCATACTTCCCATCTTTTAAGAATGAACAGTTTACAGTGAAATCCCGAGGTGTCCAGTCATTCATTGCTCCGATATAGATATCGCCATTTGCAGCTTCTCGTAAAAGGATAACATAATCACCAAGTTTTGAGTCAATAACCTTTGTATCGTCCCAAACAGTGGGAATATCTACGCAAAATTGTGTAAATTCTGGTTCTTTCAGGTAATCAGCCGGATTCCCACCCATTTTAGCGTATGGACTTTCGTACACCAGAAACATAGCCATTTGGTGTATTCTGGTTCCCAAACTGCTGGGTTTGTTATTCATAGGCTTATAGTTTTCGCGAGTTTCATTTTTCATATTTCCGGGTTCGTAGTCGAGCGGTCCAGCCAAACCGCGTATAAACGGAATGAACAATTCATGCTCGGGTGAAAGTTTATCGCCAAACTTGTAATATTCCTGAACCATTGCACCTTCCATTGTTAATACATTCGGGAATCTCCGGTTCAATCCTGCTGGTTTAGGGCATCCATGAAAATCGACAAATAATTGTCTTTTTGCAGTTTCTGCGGCTACTTTCTCAAAAAAGCTAATCATTTTCTGATCGTCGCGATCAATAAAATCGACCATAATTCCTTTAATTCCCCATGCTTTGAATCTATCCAATGCTTCATCCATTTGAAGACTCAAAGCATAAGCCGAAGTCCACAGTACCAAACCAACACCTTTTTCTTTTGCATAAGATGTGAGGTATTCCATGTCCATTGTAGGAGTCAGTTCTGATAAATTAGTCCACGATGACCAGCCGGCATCAAACAAAACATATTCGAGTTTAAATTTAGCGGCAAAATCGATGTAATATTTGTAAGTATCGGTGTTATAACCCGATTTAAAATCTACTCCGTAGATATTATTATCGAACAACCATTCAGATGTACTTTTACCCGGTTTCAGCCAGGAAAGGTCATCAACCAGCGATTTGCCTGCCAACCGAAAAACCATATCATTCTCAATCAAATCACCATCTTTGGGTGCAATTATCATTGCTCGCCAGGGGAATGACCTGACTCCTTTGGTTTTAGCAATATAATCAGCCCGTTCAGTAGCTATGTTGTAAAAATCCACAATTTTTTCTTTAACCGGATACGGAGCAAATTTACCCTTTAAGGTATAGGTTCCGTCATTTGTTCCTGTGATAAACATTCCCGGATAATCGATTAAATCTGATTCTGTAATTGCTACTTTTAAGTTCTCAAGGCAAACAACAACAGGCGAGTAAGCCATTTTATCAGCGGTTATCTCACTGATAGGTATCGTTTTATACAGTTCTTCGAAACTTGTATGAAAACAGTCTTCGTTAGGTTTAGCCACACAATTCACTTGTGCGAAATATACGGTGTCGTTTGCAGGAAACTGATAGGTTGATTCTTCATCAAATACCGTAATTTCGTTCGCAAATGAGGTTTTAAAACGATAAGCAATACCATCGTTGTAAACCCTAAAAACAATGCTGTAATTCCCCTGAAAGACCAGTTCAAGTTCATTGTAAACATCGTTTATTTCCTTTCTTTTTTGTCTGATTTCGGGGTGAATTTTTTGGTTAACTGATTGTTCTTTGCTTTTCTTTAATTTGGGATAATTGCCAAGAATTACTCCATCCTGCAATTTCATTGAAATAGCTGAAGGCAACAGGATTGCCTTTGAATTGTAGTTCACCGAATAAGTTATCTTATCGGCAATGCTAACATTAATTTGCACCTTGTTATCAGGTGATTTCAGGTCAATATTTTTCTTGTTCGCGGAGTTCAATCCAAAACTCAGGCTTGAATAAATCAGAAGCATTAGGAAAATTGGTTGTCTCATATAAGGATATTTATAGTTGTTGATATTATTGATTTAAGTCTAAAAAGGGAACTAATTATTTGTTTTTAAAGATTTTATACATTGGTCTTCCAACCCAAACCTGTGGTTGCTTTAGTCCAAAGATGGCGGCAATAGTAGATGCCACATCAAATTGCATCATACTTTCTTGAAATTCACCCCTTTTCTTGATACCACTACCACATATTACAAATGGAGTTTCAAGCTCTTCCATACTTTTCTTTCCATGATCTTTATTTATTCCGCCATGATCACTAGTGATAACAAAAATAGTTTTTTCGTAAATACCAGCTTCTTTAGTTGCTTGGATAATTTCAGCTATATATCCATCGAGTTCCTTCAGCTTTTTATAATATGCTTCGGAATTATGACCAATATCATGACCAACATGGTCAGGTTCGTCGAAAATAATGGCAAAAAGATTAGGTCTTTTATCTTTAATGTACTTTTCAGCCATTTGGCATGTAACTCTATTGGTATTGTCTGAATCAGGAATTCGTTCGAAATAATCTAGAGCAAGTGTATCTACGAGATATTTTATACCCTCCCATTCATAGATACAGCCTATTTCCGATTCCGGATGTTGATTTTTAAGGAGTTGGAAAATAGTAGGGAAAATATTGTTTTTATAAATTACCCGCGAAGGTATTTCCGGTATTTTCGAATCCCATGCGGTATATCCATGCAATTCGGGACAAGCACCCATAAACATTGTTGCCCAGTTGACCGCACTCGAAGACGGCAATACAGATCTTTTTTTCATGGTGTATGCTCCATTATCTATGAGTTTTCTCACATTTGGCATATCAGCCTTTTCCATGCAATAAGCACCCCAACCATCCAAACCAATAAAAATGACGTGTTTCTTTTCTTTATTGATAGAGTTGACCGAAAATATAATAGCAACAGCAATGCCTAATGCTAAAAATCGTTTTTTCATATGTTATTTATTTCCAATTATAATTTGGTTTATCGCCCATTTCAAAAACCAATCTATTTCCATTATTAAGTTCATTAAAACTTATAAACGGACTTTCAATTGACTTTCCATCCAAGGTCACACTTTGTACATATTTATTCTCTTCAGAAAGATTGTTAGCCACAATTTCAAGCTTCTGTGATTTTCCTTTAACGATTCGATTTAGCACCAACTTCGGAAATTGTGGAGCACCAATAGAGTAAATTCCAGAAGCAGGAACTACAGGGTAAAAACCCATTACCCCGAAAATATACCAAGCCGACATCTGTCCACAATCGTCGTTTCCATTGATTCCCAATGGTTGGTTTCTAAAGTTCTCAACAGAAGTATGCTTACGGATAAGTTCCTGAGTTTTCCATGGCTCACCGCAATAATTGAATAAATAAGCATAATGATGCCCCGGTTCATTGTCATGCCGGTAATGATTTTCCTCAAAGTTTTCGGTCAACTTTGCTGCGAATGCTTTGTTTCTACCCAAAAGTTCAATCATGCCTTTCGGATCGTGCATTGCACCAAACAAATAGGTCCATTTACTACCTTCGGTAAAACCTGCATTGACATCATCATTCCAATGGCCATTGTACAATCGGGGTGCAAAAAAGCCCGTCGTTGGATTATATAAATTCCTGTAATTATTGCTATTATTCATAAACAGGTTATAATCCTCAGTTTTGCCTATTTCCTTCGCCATTTGGGCCACACAATAATCGTCGATACCAAATTCAATGGTGCGCGAAACAGATTCGGCTGTTTTGTCGACAGGTACATAACCTATTGAATGATAATAAGTAGATCCCGCTCTCGCTTCGTAGGTAGTCCACGACTCTCGGTCGTACCAAGTTTTTAATGTATCTCCGGTTGGCATAACTGTAGCATCTTTGCGAATTGCCTCGTAAGCCTTGTCAATGTCATAATCCTTGAATCCATTAATATAAGCATCAGCGATAACAGCATCTGCGTGTGTTCCTATCATAATGTTCGAATAAGTTGGATTCGGCCATTTAGGTAACCAACCTCCTTCTTTATACATTTGTACTAATGACTGAACCATAGGATTAACCCGCTCTGGTTGTGTGAATTGCAATAATGGATGTAGCGCTCTGAAAGTATCCCACAGCGAATAATCATTATACGAAACTCCCTGATGCACCTTATCGTCGAAAGCACTGTAATACTGCCCGTACTCCGAAAATTCGCGGGGGAAAAGCATAGTGTGGAACATGGCGGTGTAAAAAATACTTTTCTGATCATCTGTACAACCGTTTACACTAATGCGACTCAAATTTTCCTGCCATATTTCACGGGTATTTTTCTTTAATTTATCAAAATTCCAGTCAGGTGCTTCGATTAACAAATTCTTGAATGCTTGTTCTACGCTGATAAACGAAGTGGCAATCCGCACTTTTACTACTTCATTCTTTTTTGTTTTCAAACTAATATAAGCTCCCATTCGCGTCCCGAATCGTTCTGTGTTTTGCGGATTAAGATCATTATTATCCCAGGTTCCAAAATTGTCAAACGGTTTATCAATCAGTATCGCAAAATAACCTTTAAAATTAGGCAAATCAGGACCGATATTCGCAGACATATAGTCAGGATTATAGCCGGTTATTAGTCCCCGCTCTTTGTCAATTTTTACATATCCTTTTTTCGGATTTACTCCTAATCTGTTATAAGTGGTATTATTCACGCGGTATGCATTCAGGTTTATTCCCTGAATAATAATATGCGATTCTTTTGATTCAGGGAAAGTGAACCGGAACATTCCGCACCTCGAAGAGGCTGTAATCTCCCCTTTTATTTGTTTTTTACCCGGATTTAGTATTGCCGAGTAATAATAGGGCGTTAAAACTTCACTGGAATGAGAGAAGGCTGCTGCACGCTGTTCTGGTAAAACTTTTAGCTGACCAACCTGTGGCATAACCGAAACATACCCGTAATCGCCCATCCAAACAGTGGGTTGATGCGTAGCCATAAATCCGATGATAGTGGTATCTTCGTACACATACATCATTCGGCTGATTTTATTTTCGCAGGTTTGAGCCACAAAGTTGGTCATGGCAAACGGTGTTCCTACACATGGCATGGTTCCACCACCCTCGGAATCATTTTTAAAACCAGTGAAGGGAGTTCCGATTAGTGGATTTACATAATCGATCTCCTGTTTGTGTTTATGCGATTGTTGTGCGTGACAATTGGCAACTAAAAGAAAATTGATGATATATAAAAATATTCTAATACTTTTAACACTAAAGCTAAATACCATAAGGCGATAATGAATGATTTTTAAATTTTTTCAATCAATGTAATGCTTTGACAATGGCCTTCTCTACAAGAGGTTCCATAACACTGTATCCGGCTTCATTTGGATGAACACCGTCACCCGAATATTCAGCTTTTAGTCCGTTTCGCTCGTCGGCCATTGGTGAGAAGTAATCGACCCAAATCAATCCGTATTTTTTTGCATCTGCTTTTAATAGTTTATTAAGCGCAACAATCTTTTCGGCAGGCTGAAGTCCGGGTTTCCAAGGGTAATCATAAGCAGGTAAAACCGAACATAAAACCACTTTTATCCCGTTGGCTTGTGCCAGTTGAATCATAGAGATGATATTATTTTCAATCCACTCTAATTTTGAAGGACCCATGTTTTCGGCAATATCATTGGTTCCGGCAAGAATAACTACCACGGCTGGTTTTAAATTGAGAACGTCAGCTCTGAAACGAACCAACATTTGTGGCGTAGTCTGTCCGGCAATACCTCTGTTAACGTACGGTTTTCCTTCAAAAAATTCTGGACGGGCATTACTCCAACCATCCGTTATTGAATTGCCCATAAAAACAACCCGTTTTTCGCCCTTAACAGGCAAAACAAATTTTTCATTCGCTTCGACATATCGGCTAAAACCCCACATATCCTGGGCAAACGAATATCCTACAAAAAACATTGAAAACAGAAGAATTAAGAATACTGATTTTGAACTTTTCATTTCTTTAAATACTTTTTTTGAATTAGTTATTATATATTTATTGGCAAAGCCTTTTGTAATAAGAGACCTATTTTAATTTTACCGAGATATTATTTACACCTGCTTTCAGTTTTATTTCTTTAGCCTTCCATACAAATTTTCCACCTAAATTTCCGGGAAGAATAATTTTACCTGTCAGTCTATCGTTATTTCCGTTTTGTAAACTCACTTTAATATCACCTTGAACATGTGGCATAGAAGCTTCTACCCATTTTAATTTTCCTATATTTGGTTCAATTCTTACTGATTTAAAACCCGGCTCATTGGGTTTTATACCGCACACCATTGACAAAAAATAATACAACGGCGATACGCTCCAGGCGTGGCAATCGGAGCGTGATGGTTCCGGCTCTTCGGCGAAGGTTGTAAGTCCTAAATCGAGCATTTGTTTCCAAGGTTCCAATTGACCTATATACTTATCCGCAATTCCCGCTTTACCCATTGCCTCTGCAAGGTAAAACTTGAAATAATAGGTACATTGAGATAAAGATTTGTCAGATAAAACCTTATCCATGATTTGTTTTTGATCCTTAACATTCACTGTATTCGTGAGAACAGCCAATATATTAGCGTGCTGACTAAAGGTGGTCTTTTCGGGCATATCGGCTATTAACCCTTTGCCTTTGTCAAAACAAGAACGATAAACCGCTAATTTCACTTTTTTTGCAAGACTTGAATAGTATTTGGCTTGATATGGTCTATTATTTGCGTCAAATATTTCTGAAGCTTTCTGAAGAGCATAAACAAGCTGAAAATTAATAATTGATGAATGACTATTTTCAACCCCGGGTGGAATACCTTTATGCCAACCTTCAGTATATACCCAATCAACAATATTCCACCATTCGCATGAGCCTACCATTCCCGTAGAATCAATCTTAGATTCGTACCACTGTAATACGCCAGTAATTCCCGGTAACATTGCTTTTACGAATTCCTTGTCGCCACACAAATTCTGATAATCAGAAATCATTGCTATCCATAGCAACGAAAATGGTGGTATAATTTGGGTATCTTTACTTGGGTATCTGCTTTGAGTTAAGCCAAAAGAAAGTCGTGAATCGTTTATCGAAGAGATTGCATTGCGCATCAGCATAGTATCGCCTGACACATAGTAGGTTGCAAGGCTTTGGATGCGTGTGTCTCCAACATATTGCAATTGTTCATAGTATGGGCAATCGAAAAATGTTTCGACAGCACACAAACGCTGGGTATGCCAGCCGACTTTCCATATATCACTTAAAACCGGATCATCGCATTGAAACGATGCTTTTTCCTGAAGTGGATATCCGGTAAAAACGCTATGAAATTTGTTGATTATTAATGGCTCATCTTTTGTTTCAATTTCCATTTCAACATATCTGAACGTCCTGAACCAAAGCGTTTGATACGATTGATTTGGTGCTCCGTTTGAAATTACCAAATCCTGATATCCTACAATATGTTTTCCATTAACAATGTTTCGGTTGCCTTTCCCATTTCGGTAGTTTTTCTCATCCTTATCTTCAGACAAACTCTCAGCATATGTGAGTTTTATTTCACTATTTTTACCATTCTTAAATTCAAGTATTGGGTATGCATTGGTCAACTTAGCCTGATCAAATAATATTTTAATCTTTTTGTTAGCTGGGATGGTTATGGGATTAACTCCGGATAGAAATTTGTCAGGTATATTCGGCAAATCGCTTCGACGGATGTTGGCAAAATATTGTGGAGTCATTTCCATTTGTGGAATATTGCGTGGCAATAGCAGGTGGCTTTCCGGATAACCATATTCTTTTAGGCATAATAACGGAAGACCTAATTGAATTTCATTTGCATTTTTCCATCTAGATATATCGAAATCCTTATTCAACCAACCCCATGGATGCTTACTCCCATTAAATTTTTCGCCTGGACCTACCTCATGTAAATTAACCTCTAATAGTTCGTATGCGGTATCTTTCAAAACAGACCAACTTCTATCTGAATTAATTTTATTTTCAAAATCAGAATTTCCTTGAATAATAAAACTTGTTCTATCAGAAAACTGTGCAAGTGGTCGCAGGTATGAGAAATTCCAAACCACAGCCCCAATTACATTTTGCCCCTTGCTCAAATAAGGAGCTATATCAATTGTTTCAAAATACCATTTCATTAAGTCCCCGCGCGCAGGACCATTGCAAACGTATTGATTGTTTACATACAACTTGTATCTATTGTCGGCGGAAACATGAACAATAAATTGATGAGGAACGCTAGCGAACTGAAATGATTTACGGAAAAGATACACTCCATATTCTTTCCCCGAAATCTCAGGGCAGGTTATCCATTTTGCCGACCATGTTTCGTTGAGCAATTTTGGATTTATTTGGGTTGAAACCTGACCAAATGCCTCTATATTTACAAGAGCGTATAATACAAATAAACACTTGATTATCAATTCAATTCTCAAAAGAAACAATTTTATTTTGATTAACATTAGTTCTATTAATGTGAAGTTAGTTTGTTCTCATATCTGCCAACGATCTGATTTTTAACTGCGTTCTAAAGTCTTTTTCAGATAATTTGGTTGTAACTTTTGTTGTGATTGTTTCTCCCGGCAAAATATCGAAATAATTATTTTCAAAGAAATTATCAATACCATCAATTGACATGAAAACACCCCGGGCAAAATTGCTACTTGTTAGCGACACTTCAAAGCCATCTTTTATTGGCTTAACCGAAGTTTGCAATATAGCTTTTGGATAGTTTATCTCCTTTTGCTTTAGCAGAAAATAATTATTTGCATAAACATGCTGATTTGTTGAAAGCGCTGCATTTACAACCACATTTCGTTTTTCAACTCCTTTTAATAGTGTATTTAATTCCTGAGAAAAAACTATACTACTTGTGTTTGCTTGAATATCGACTTTCTTTTTTTGAGTATGAATAACAGCACCGCCTTCTAAATTAATAATACTCACGGTTAGAATCCCGCTTGTGTTTTTTAATTTGTCGGACACTATGTACACACTCAAAGAATCATTTTTGGCAATAGGCGATACTAATATATCCCTGTATGCTTCCCGGGTAAAATAATGCTGTGCTTTCCAACGACCGTAATAGTCGCGACTCGACCACGAAGCAACAGGCCAGCAGTCGTTATGTTGCCAGAAAAGAGTGCCCATGCAATATCCCATATCACGGCGATGTGCTTCAATTGCCGTTTTAATGGCATCGCCTTGCAAAATATGATTCATATATAAAAAGGATTGAAAATCTTTGGGCGTAAAATATTCATTCAACAAATAAGTTTCAATCAGCTTGTTTGCGTGTTCGCCACCGCGTTGATGCGACATCATTACTTCGGAATTGATACTCCAGTCTGACTCTTTGGGTGCATATTGTTTTACTGATTCAAATTCGGGAAAAGATTGAAACCCATATTCGCTAAAAAAACGGCTCTTTTCTTTGTTATATTCAGCTATTGGCTTTTGTCCATGCCATACATCCCAATAATGGCGATCGCCTTCGTGATCATTGCTTGCTACTCCATAGTCGGCAAAGGGCGAAGATGGCGTATAGGTTATGCCGGAACCGTATTCAGCCACAACAGACGGTAAAACATTATAATACTGATCTTGAAACTGTTTCCAAATAATATCAGCATACTTCTGATCAATTTTTTCATATTCCTTTTTCCAACCCCAACCAAACCAAGCGTCCTGACATTCATTGTTTCCGCACCAAATAGCAATGCTGGCGTGATTCCGTAAGCGTCGGACATTATCAATGGCTTCTAAGCGAATATTTTCAAGCAATTCCCCTTCAGCAGGATAAATACTACATGCAAACATAAAATCCTGAAACACCAAAATTCCATATTGATCGCATAAATCGTAGAAATAATCATCTTCATAAATTCCACCACCCCAAACTCTCAACATATTCATATTAACGTAAACAGCATCTAAAACCGTTTTTTTGTAAATTTCCTTTGTAACACGAGGAAGGAAATTATCGCACGGTATATAATTCGCACCTTTAGCAAAAACAGGAACGCCATTTAATTCAAAGTAAAACGATTTTCCATACTTGTCTTTTTTGTTTACAAAGCGAATTGAACGGAGACCAATTTTGGTCAAGTCACAATCTATCTTTTTATTGTTTAAAACCAACGAAGTTTCAAAATTGTATAAATGCGCCTCTCCTAGCCCATTACTCCACCACAACTCAGGATTTTTAATCGTAAAATTAACTTCAATTTTATTCAATCCTTTTTTCAAATTTGCGACTGTTTTTCCCAGTTGTTTGTTTGCGTCTTTATCTGTTACACTTACAGTGGCGTTGTCCAAATCGCTGTCCGAAACAACTTCAACTATCGTCCTTATTTTTGCTTGTTTCGCTGAAACATTCTCCTGAATAACCTGAATATTTTCGATACGAACATTACTCCAACCGTTAATAGCAACGGGTCTCCATATTCCGGAAGTTACAAAACGTGGGCCCCAATCCCAGCCATAGTGATAACCCGCTTTACGTGCTACTACGCTTAGTTTTTTGTCAAAAATGCCACCATTTTCCGATTGATCGTTACTTGCTTTGTAATAAATAGGGAGGGCATCCCATTTTGGAATATCAGTTTTTATAGGAGAATGAAAATAAACTTTCAAATTATTTCCGGTTCTTTTTGCAATTTTCTTTATATCAGCTGTCCACTGACGAAACATATTATTCGCCGAAATAATTTTCTCATTATTCAGATAAACATCAGCATAAGTATCCAACCCTTTAAACAGAATTTCGATATTATTTTTCGAATAAATGTCTTCCGACAAATCAAAGTTTGTTTCGTATATCCAATCCTCTTTGTCAATCCATTGCAAACCTCTCTCATTAAGTCTGTAAAATGGATCTTCAATAATACCATTCGCCAATAAATCGGTATGAACCACGCCTGGAACTGTTGCCGGATACCAATTTGTCAAACGGGCTTGCTTAAATCGCCAACCCAATTTTAGCTCTTGACTATCTGACATAGAGCTGACAAACAAAATATTAGTAAATACGATAAAAAGCAACAGCAGTTTTTTGGACATAATATTTTTCTTTGTTATCACCTTATTTTACAACTATATCCAAGGTTTGTTGCGTGTTCTGCGACGAGTTACCAATCAGTAATTTGTATTTTCCTTTATCAGTTACCCATTTCTTTTGTTCTACACTATAATACATAAAAGCATCGGGCGATAACTTTAGATGAACCTCTTTGGTTTCACCTGGCTGAACTAATACTTTTGAAAATGCTTTAAGCTGCTTTACCGGCATATCAATTTGGTTATTCCCGTCACTGACATATAATTGTACCACTTCTTTGCCTGCCACTTTGCCTGTATTTTTAACTAAAACTTTAATGTCGAAAGAGTTTTTACCTACTGATTTGACAGAAGCTTTAGACATGGAGAAAGTTGAATAAGACAAACCATAACCAAAAGGAAAGCGTGGTGTCAGCTTATTTTTGTCGATAAAACGATAGCCAACGTAGATGCCTTCTTCGTAGTTGATTTTGTTCATTACATTCGTATAATTTTTAAACGCAGGCGCTTGAGTTGAATCGGCAATAAATGTAAAAGGCAGTTTACCCGATGGATTCACATTGCCAAACAGAATAGAAGCCAGCGCATTGCCACCTTCGTGTCCGGGATAATAGGCCATAACCAATCCTTTCACTTTCGACTCCCAATTTTTCATAAAAACAGGAGTACCACTATTAATAACAACCACAGTATTAGGATTAACTGCCGTAACTGCATTAATCAAATCTTCCTGAAATCTGGGTAGTGTGAGACCTTCATCTTTATCGTAACCTTCAGTTTCGAACATATGATCCCAACCAACGCAAATTACGGCCATATCCGATTTTTTTGCCAATTCAACAGCTCCCTGAATTCGTTCTGGATGTTTGTTTGTTTTTACAGGTGGAATCCAACCAAGAATTGCGCGACCATTAGTTTCCGGTACAAAAATTTCAAGTCTAAGTGCATATTTCCGACCTTTTTCTAAATACCTACGCATTGAAAGCGGAGTCGCATCTAAGCGCCCCATGCGATTAATAGCAGGTTCATTGTCGATATAAGCCATTCCATCATTATTCGTTTGGAATTGCAGAATGTACCAACCCGAATATTCCGGAATTACAAAACCTGTCCAACGAACCGAATAGCATTTACGCGCCATTCCGGGTGCTGGAGCCTGATCTTGCCATGTAAAGTTAATGGTAGTATCGATACCCGAGAAAACAGGTTTACCCGATAGTGTTGCATTATTAAAATACTCAGCTTTCAAACCCGGAGTTTTTCCATCCGGTTGAAGAAAAAATGACTCTGAGATAGGATCTATCATAGTATGAACTAAAGTATCTCCAAGCGCATATTGTACATTGATATCCTTTCCGGCAGCCTTGCGAATTCCATCAAGTGGCGACACTTTATAAAACGGTTCGGTATATGAACTGCCACCTCCACCTGAGCGCAACTCCGATGCATTGTGACCAATAACGGCTATTGATTTTATTTTATCACGCTGAAAGGGTAAGATATTACTTTCATTTTTCAATAAAGTAATTCCATCCTCAGCCAATGATCGTACAAAGTTATTTGTAGATTCAGAATTTAATATTTTGCGATCAACAGGATGAACAGGTGCGAACAATCCGGCAGCAAATCGTACATAAAGACTTCTTCTGGCTTTTTCATAAATTTGTTCACGGTTAATAAGTCCGGCATTAAGATATTTCATGATTGAATCCTTCGAAAAGAAATTTGGCAAAGCCATTTCAATATCCAAACCTGCCTTTACCGGTCCAACTGTACTGTAAACAGAGCCCCAGTCCGACACCACAATTCCCTTAAAACCCCATTCTCTTTTCAATATATCATTCAAAAGATAGGGCTGTTCTGAAGCATGTAGTCCCCTGATCTTATTATATGAAGACATTACGCCTAAAGCTCCGGCTTCTTTTACTGCTGCTTTAAAAGACGGTAAATATATTTCGTGTAAAGCTCTTTCGTCAATTTCCACATCGCTTTGATGACGATTCCAATCATTGTTGTTTAATGCAAAATGTTTTACTGTGGGCACAACATGTTCGCTTTGAAGTCCTTTAACCACAGCTACTCCCATTCTCGACGAAAGCCATGGATCTTCGCTGTAACTTTCGAAATTTCGACCTCCGGTTGGTACGCGGTGGATATTCACACCAGGCCCAAGTAAGGTGTTTCTACCCTGAGCATACGTGCATTTACCCATTAATTGTGCAGCTTGAAAAACGGCTGTTGTATCCCACGTTGCAGCCAAACAAACCCCAACAGGAAAAGCGGGAGCTTTGCCCCAATGCGGGCCAAATGGGCCATCAGTCATTTTGAGCGCGGGTATGCCAAGTCGTGGAATACCTGGTGCCTGCATACCATCGCTGCCACTAATAAGGTTTATACAATCGTCTAAATTTAGTTTTTGAAGGACAGAATCAGCCTGTTGGCTATATCTATCAATGTTCTGACTTATAACCAAATTATTCGAAAACAATGTGATTATAACAATAACCGCCATTTTAATGATTGATTTTAAATGCATTATATTTTGAGTTTTGTGAGAATTATTATTTTGTACAAAAAGTATTATTTATCTAAAGAAAACACTTTTCCAGGCTTGCTCCCCATTTGGAATTCCAGCATTCCGCCGTTAACCAATTCTTGGTGCGTAATATATCCTTTGTCGTTTTCTTTACCATTCAACAATACTTTTTGAATGTAAATATTTTGATCGGATAAATCCTTGGCTGTAATTTTAAACACTTTCTTGTTTGGTAAATTAACAGAAACTTCTTTGAACAATGGAGTTCCAAATACATAATTACCATCAGCCGGATTTACCGGATAAAATCCTAACGCGCTGAAAATATACCAGGCCGACATTTGTCCCATATCTTCATTTCCACAAAGTCCATCCGGCTTATTTGAATAAAACATTGTCATTATCTGATGAACTTTCTCCTGTGTTTTCCAGGGTACTCCGCCATAGTTGAAAAGATAAGCTACGTGATGGCTCGGTTCATTCCCTTGAGCATACTGACCAATTAAACCGCTCACATCCTTTGGTGTGTTTTCATCAAGCTCAGAGTTCACTGAAAACAAGGAATCCAACTTGTTTACAAAACCTTTTTTACCACCCATACCGTTTACCAAAAATTGTATATTCTGAGGAACAAACCAGGTGTATTGCCACGAATTACCTTCAATAAAATCGCTGGTTGCATTGACAGCATTATACGGATCAAAATCAGTTCTGAAAATTCCTTTCGAATCCTTACCGCGCATAAAACCAACGGTAGCATCAAATAGATTTTCATAAGCTTTAGCTCGTTTCGAAAAATATTCATAATCCTCTGTTTTTCCCATCTTTTTTGCCATTATGGCAATACAATAGTCATCAAAGGCATATTCCAGTGTTTTTGCTACCGAAAAATCAGGAGCCAAATCGCGTGGGATATAATTGTATTCCTTTAAATAAGAAATATAAAAATCATTTTGCATAGCACTTGTCTTCATTGCCTCGAAGGCTTTTTCGGTATCAAAACCACCAATTCCTTTTAGGTAAGCATCTACAATTACCGGTATGGAGTGATAGCCAATCATACAGTTGGTTTCGCTATTACACAAAGGCCAAATCGGGAGCAATCCATATTCGTCGTATTGCGCCAACATTGAATTAATAATATCAGTAACTTTTGAAGGAGAAATAATTGTGTACAAAGGATTTGCTGCACGGAAAGTATCCCACAACGAAATTCCTGTTACTTGTGTATAGTTTTTAGCCAAATGTATTTTACCATCAAATCCCATATATCTGTTGTCCACATCGCTTGCCGTATAAGGTGCCAGACATGCATGATAAAGAGCTGTGTAAAAAGTTTCCTTGTTCGCCACGTTTTTATCATTCACCTGAAATGTGCTCAATAATGAATTCCATTCGTTAGAAGCCTGCAGTTTTACCTTTTCAAAATCCCAATTGGGAATTTCGGTATCCACATTATTGATTGCTCCTTTTATATCAACGGCTGAAATACCCACTTTAATAAGCAAAGGATTTTGTTTCTGAATATCGAAAACAAGGTTTGCTTTTACAATTTTTCCCTGCACATTTTTGCTGTTTTCAATCGTGTCGCCATCTACAAGAAATGAAGCTTTGCGTAGGGGTTGTGACAATCTGATTGCAAAAAACACTTCATGCTGTACATAGTATTTTTCACCATCTTCGCCCCAACCTTTTGAACGGTGTGAACCAACAATCAACGTATCATTTATTATTTCAATTCGACCATCCAATATCGAATCTGTTTTAACACTATGATTTAAGTCGATAACTAAATTTCCCGGTTCGTCTTTGCTAAAAGTATAGCGATGAAAACCAGCTCTTTTCGTTGCAGTTAATTCGGCTTGTATTTGGTAATCGTCGAGCAATACCGAATAGTATCCGGCTTTTGCAATTTCATTTTTATGCGAAAAACGCGATCGGTATCCACTGTCGGGATTTTCACGAGTGCCCGGATTGAACTTAACTTCACCTGTTGTTGGCATCAACAAAATATCGAGCAATTCTCCACGACCTGTTCCGCTTAAATGCGTGTGACTAAAGCCCATAATGCTGCTATCGGAATAATGATAACCTGAGCACCAGTCCCATCCTTCGTTATGCGTATCGGGACTAAGTTGAACCATTCCAAATGGCACAGTAGCTCCCGGAAAAGTATGTCCATGACCCGAAGTTCCAATCATAGGGTTTACGTAGTCGGTCAAAGGGTTAGATTCCTGATTGTTACAACTACAAAGAAATATTCCTATAGAGAAAATAAGCACAATTGATTTAAGTTTCATTTTATAGTTTGATTAATTCAAATAAATATTTAGATTTCCAAAAAATGCAATTTATTAAGACTTCGTGGCAATTATTATTAGAATAACAAAAGGCATTATTACTGCTGCCAAGAACAAAAAGTCTTTCAATTCAAACTCTCTTTTTTCCATTTTGTATTTTTATTTTTTAAACTTATTAATGAATTTGTTTGTGTATTTTTTGTTTTAACAATACTCACGTTCTCAATTGAATAGGATTTCACTTCATTTCCGGTTATTAAGTTTACATTTTTAAGACCCAACGATTTTCCGGAATTAAAATTTAGAATAGGAGATTCACTTTTTTTATTGAAAGTTATATTTTCCAATTCAATTTCACCAAAATTCATAGCATTGAAAAGAGCCGGTGACAGAAGTTTTGCATCCTCGAACAAATCCCCTTTATACGCTGCGCCTTCGCGAAAACTGAACGAAGAATTTTTCAGCTTCATTTTGAATTTTCTGTCTTGATCGCCGATAATGTTGAACGCTCCGAGAATCCCTTTTGCAGTTACATTTTCGATTCTTATATTTTTCAGCAATTGTCCTGTTTGCCACAATCCATCTTTAAAGTTATACACAAAAAAATGATCAACATTCTCAACGGTTACATTTTCAATCAACCATTTTCCGCTAATTAACGTTGGATTTTCGTCTTTGGGCGAGAAATAGACAAAAGCAGCTAACATATTGTTGCGTTTTTGTATTTTATGCACCGATTCGCCCGGTCCCCAAAGGTGGCAATTTTTTACGGTAAGATTGAAACAGCCTATACGAAAACCATTGCACGAAGTATTTATCTTGCAGTCGGTAATCATAAAATCCCGATTGTCGTTTCCTGCAATTGCATCGTCGCCTGTTCTGAAATCGCATTTGTTAACTTTAAAATTATCACAGAATCGCGTATGAAGTCCATCGTGCCCACCACGGATAGAAACTTTTTCGACAATGCCCTTGGAGCAATAGCGGCAATTAATAGCCCAGTTTGCCGAGTTTTTAATTGTAAAATCCTTGAAAGTAATGTTTTTACACTTAATCAGCCGGATACAATGCGGCCCCCGAAATCCTTCTTCTCCTTTGGAATTAACGCAATTAACGCCGTCGATAATTCCTTCGCCGTAAATTGAAATATCCGAAAGTTCGTTTCCGTAGATAAGAGCATCGTTTTGATAGTCATCATAATTATCGCTTCCCTGAAGGATTGCTCCCTTTTCAAATTTCAATGAAACATTACTCTTTAACTGAATTGTTCCTGAAATATATGTGCCGGTTGAAAAAACAACAGTCCCTCCTCCTACTTTGGCACACGAATCAATTGCCGACTGAATTTTCTGAGTCATCAATCCCGTTTTAGTAGGTGATAATACGATGCTGGATTTTTCGGCGTTTGGACTTTTCATTCCAATTAAACTTACAACAACTAATAACATAGCCATTGCAACTACAATTCGATTATTGTTTTTCGACATTTTATCTACGAATCTCTTCATTTTATTTATCAGCATTATTTATTTTTCAAACCCAAATTCTACTTCATTCGCCCAATGTTCTTTCCATGAAGCATGAAAAGCGCGAGAATTCCGTTTCGAAACGCTTCGTTCACGAGCCAATTCCATGCAGTTTCCCATATTTCCGTTATCGTTTATTCTAAATGAAAACTTAATCGTTTTTCCGGCATCCAATGCTTTTTTTACATCAGGCAGTTCGCTCCAGGGGATGGCACATTCCGTAATGCGTGTGTTTCCTTCGTGAGTAATGGCTAATTTTCCTGTTTTTACGGCCCCATCGAAAGGTGATTTCGGTTGACGCGGGTAGAAATGTTTTTCAGGCATTCCGGGAATCAGTAAGCGCCATATTTCAGTACCACCACCATATTCGGGTGCAACCTGATTAAGAGCATATTCGTAATCGGTACATTTGTAACCAACGTATTTGGGCATAGTTCCTTTTGGAGTAGATTTATAACCATCTTCGCCAATCGGAATTACATTAAATGCAATTTGAACATTATCGGTGGCAAAGCCCATTCCGGCGCTATTGTCGGGCATTACGGGATCTTTTCTGTACGAGAAATGACGAACTCCTTCAGGCCATGTAAGCGGAATTAATACATTATTATCCGTTGGCTGAGCTTTAATATCTTTTGGCAGATTTGGATTGCTTCCGAATACCCAACATCCGTCTTTCCCATAAACGCCTTTCCAATTGCCTTTAGTGTCAAAATCTTTCGTTACAAGAAAGGCAGAACTTGAGCCACAAACATCATTCACTGTTTTATCGAAGAAAACACCCGCCAGTTTTACATTGTACCACCAATTCCCTTTAAAAGTCACTCTGATATTTCCTGAAAGTTCGTACACTAGATAACAACCATCCCAAAGCCTGTCGAAGTGGTCATTTGTTATCAGCGCATTGCTATTTAAATCCCAAAATTCTATTTTTGTATTATAGGTATCCAAATTTGGCAAGTAAAAAGCAACTTGAGTGGTTTTGTTTGTTGGAAGATTTAAATCTATGCCCATTCCAATATTATTCTCATCAGGCTCCCAATAATGCATCAACCTACCTGATCCAGTTGGATTTTGTAATGCCCATAAATCATTTTCTGTAACATTCCTTTTTCCATCTTTCTTTTTAAATGACAGATTAACATCGGGTTTGTATGCGGTATCAGGATAGAAAAATTCATCATCATTCCGGTTTTCGAACCTATATGTGCCGGGATGCGGTGTATTATCGGCCACTTTTGCAGCAAAATAAAAATACGCATCGTCGTAGGCCATATAACCATTTGCCATACCTTCAGATTTTGTATCAAACTCTTTAAACGGATACCACGCAGCTTCTGTTACCGAAAGACTTGACTTTCCGGCTGAAATTGTTTGAGGAAAACACTTGCCCCATTCGTCCAGTTTACCATCGATTACAGGGGTTAGTTTCGATATCAAATTTACGTGCATTTCTTCGTGTTGAAATGATTTTCCATCTTTTCCGGCATCAAAAGCCACATCAAGCGGATAGGTATTATTGGGCGATGGATTTCCTCCTGTCACTTGCACCGCAATTGTTTTTGATTCATTGGGTTTTAGCACAACTTTTCCAATTGTTTTTATTGTCAATTCGCCCAACTTAACGGTTAATGATCCGGATATTTTTCGGTTTAAGATATTGGTAAGTTGAAGTTCCATAACCGGTTTTTCATCAATTCTGCCAACCATATCTTTAGCAATTATTTCTACCGGTTGGTAGCCTTCAATTAGTGCTTGCTTTAAGGCTGAGGTTAAGCGTGCAAACGATCCTTTTGATCCGTTGGTGCGTAAAAAATATCCCTGAAATGATAGTGGAATCTCAATTTTATTTCCTTTTGCAGCGACCCTATTTCCATAAAAATCGTACAAAGAAAATGAAGGATCGGCTTTAATGGTCATTTTTCCACCTGTCAAACCACGGTATTCTGCAAGTTTTTGATTCAGCTTTGCTCGTTCTGGAGAATTTTCGGGCAACTGACTTATTTTCTTACGAAGCTCTTCTTTCTCAGCGGCTTCATTCGTTCCTCTAACACCTCTGAAAAGCACATTCTCTGCTCCAAAAGCTTCACCAATATCACCAATCACCACCACAGTTCCATCATCGGGTTTATTCTGATAACCATCAAAACACATCACCCACGGAAGTCCGTTTTTAAAAAGTAGTTCTTTGAAATCGCGTTCGCCAATCATATGTTGCACGGCACCCATGGCAGCTGCCGGCGACCAGACATTTGGAATTGCATCAATTTCTTTGGTTCCGTCAATGGTTCGTATCCGTTGTTTACTTCCTTCGCCTGTATGAGGTCGCGAAATCATATAGCCGCCGTAAATTCCCATCGAACGGTCGTATCCTGCCGAACGGTTTGTCGCAACAACGGTCGCAATTCGATCATCGGTATTTCCTACCCAACTTTCGGTATCCCATATCTGAACCCGTCCTTTATAATCTTTACGGTTGTTCCATTGTGGATAAAGACAGGGTGATTCCATTCCCTGATAGTGAATGGATAGAAAATCGAAAATCGGCAGAAACTTCATGCTGCCATCGCTGAATAATTTATCCCAGGCATTTGAATTGGAGTCACAACCACCAACCAACACATCTGCACCTTCTTTTCGCGCTTCAAGAACGCCATTAGCCATCGCCGTATAAATCTCGCGGAATCGAAGCATATCGGATTGCCAGCCCGAAATTGAAATACCTTCCCATGGTTCGTTCCACAAACTCACAGCTGTAACACAACCTTTTGGCCAACCGTTATTGGTGCATATGTTTTTTACATATTTCTGAAAATCTGCATCCAGTTCTGGCAACCAAACATAGTCCTGTTTAGTTTTCAGGAAAACATTTTTGTCATCAAGAAACGAACGTGGAGTCCCTAAAGGGATTAAGGTTGGTCCTTCCATAAACATGAGTAGAACTGTGATATTCTTATCCTTATACTCCTTTAATTTCATATTGAGTTTTTCCATCTCGGTCACGTAATCCCGACTGGTAGTCGGAATGTATGAAACTCCCATACGAATTGCCTGAACACCAATACGGCTAAGGAAATCTGCTCCAATATCGTCCAACGACTGTTTGGGATACTGAATGGCTACAGGATTTGCCTTAAAAGTACGAACCACGCTGGTTGCTAACCTTCGCCCATGCTTACCCAGATCCAACACGATGGCATAACCTCCGAATGTTTCGGGCAAATCCGGTGCAACATCAATATTTATAAATCCATTGGCTACAATCTCAACATTCACGGGAATGGATTGTACATTAGCGATTTTATACATTTCAGGCAACCATACATCATTCGGAATTCCCTTCGATCCGTATTGTATAATTTCTATTTTGGCATTTTCAGAAATTAAATTATTTGTATTATTAATTATCTGAAATGTAAATTTAGGCTTTTCACCCGGCCATAAAGTGTTTGCTGGAGCGGAAGACCTGATACAGTACACATCAAAATCGTAAAATCGTTGATTGTTTTTTATATTTAATATTTTCTCGAAATTGAGCCAATGAACAGGATCTTTCATTTGGGCATTACTTTCATGCAACAGGAAAATACAAATGAAAAATAGTATTGACAATTTTAAATTCATATGTAAATAATTGTTCTAAATGATCACATGGAGTTCGTCCCGATTATATCGGGACTCGTTTCATACGAAAAATGATTTTTATTCTTTAATGAATAATTGTTTATACAGGTCTTCTCTACCTGAAATTTGCATTATATAGGTTTGTGAAGGTAAATAGCTAACATCAATTTTAGTGTTGTTACTGTCAAACTTATTAGATGAAATTGCAATTCCTGATAAATTAAAAATCTCAACTTTATTAAAATCTTTAATTTGATTGCCTAATTTAATGTTTAATACATCTTTTACCGGATTTGGCCATACTAGATTGCTGCTTTCAAAATTAGTTGTTTTAATTGCTGTTAAAACCGAATCATTAAGCGTTAAAGTTCCAAATTCACTGGTAAACCTATAAAAAGGATAAGGCCCTCCATAGTCATTATGATTTGGAATAGTACCAATCATATTATCGCGAACTCCACTATCATCGTCGCAATAAGCAATAGCAAATCCCATTACTTTATTCGCTGTCAGCGTTACAGGTACATTCGAGCTACTGTTTTGATTGTAGTTTTTATTAAATATCTTGAATTCGAGCTCCCATGTGTATTTGTTGCAGTCTTTTACAATCTTTACTTTGACATGATCGTCCAGATTGATTGCATTATTTGTATTACAATCAGAACCAAGATCAATAACGTGATTTACAGCATTCGGCGAGTCAAAAGGAACAATGCTTCCATTGGTATAATTATTTTTATCGCGGGCAACGGCTGCAATATGGTATGCAAATGCGTTAAAAGCACTTGCGCCACATTCATGTCCTTCAGGAGTATTGTCCTCGTCGAAAAAGAATTCCGTACAATCATCATCCCAATAAGTATTTTTTGGATTCACCCTGTTATCTACAAGCTTATCGTCAGTAATTTCCATCAACACATAAACTCTTGAAGCGTCCCATACAATTTTATAACGGCCATAAAAATCGGCAGAATCAGGTATTGTTGTCTTTCCATCAAAAGGCTGATTGATTAATGCCCAACTTGCTCTTTCCCAACAAACTTCATTACCGATACCATCGATTACAGGTGCGGTTTGAGTACGGTATGCTTTATAATTAAAAGCAAATGCATTGATTGAAATTAGAACCAACCCGATGCCAGTGAGAATCAATTTAGAAGAAAAGAACTCTGTTTTCTTTGCGATTTTTTTCATTTATGTATTGTATTTATTAACTTGTATTTTTAGTTAGAGAAATACAGGTTACCACCGAACCCGTATTTCATCATTATTATTGGTAAAAGAGAAAGTCTGTACGTTCTTTATATCAAAAGGTCCATAATCGGCAAATCTAAAATTACTGGTGAAAAAGCGAATTTTATCTTTATTTACTGCCTTAGTATTACCATTCACTGTTAAGCGTTGTACGTCTTCCGACGAAAATCCATGTAAGACTACTGTAACGACACTACATTGGGTATTAAAACTTCCTTCTTTTCGATTGAACAACAACGTAGAGTTTTGTGGGTCATACTGAATCAGGCGTTTATAAAAATTACCTTGTTCGTATTTATAAGTCTTACTATCATCTTCATAATACTGATATTCATTCTTTTCTTTTCCGGCATAAAGATGGACGAAAAGTGTGTCGGTGGTTTTATCTGCAGTAGACTCAACCAATTTTTGCATTGGAATAATACTTCCTGCCTTTACGTACAAAGGCAATTTATACAAACCCGACTCAGCTGCAATTTTTTGATTTCCGGTATAAAGCTTGTCATCAAATAAATCGTACCATTCCCCTTGCGGCAAATACACTTTGGTGAGCATTTCCGTACTTTTACAAGGTGCTACCAGAATTGAAGAACCAAACATATATTGTTGTTGATAATCGCCCTCATAGATATTATTATCATTGGAATAGTCTATTGCCAATGAGCGTGTTACCGGCATTCCATTTTGCGATGATTCGTAGAATGTTGAATAAATATAAGGCATCAGTTGATACCTGAATCCGATGTAACGACGGGCAACATCTTCGAAAACCTCCCCAAAATCCCAAGGTTCGCCACGCATCATTGTAAACGATGTATGTGCGCGATACATGGGCGAAAATGCACCAATTTGCATCCATCTGGTATATAAATTTTGTGTAGGATTACCGCTGAAACCGCCAACATCAACTCCGGCAAAACTTACGCCCGACAAACCAAGACTATTAATCAAGCGTACGCCAAGCAACATATGGTCTTCTGTGGCCTGGTTATCACCCGTCCAAATTGAAGTATAACGTTGTAAGCCCGAGTATCCCGAACGGGTTAACACAAACGGACGCTCCCCGTTCATGTGTTTCTTCGCGCCTTCGTAAGTGCTTCGCGCCATTTGAAAACCATATACATTTTTACCGTAGCGATAGGTAGTTTTATGTCCATCCCAATTCATATTGAGTAACGACGGAACTTCTTTTCCCCATACAGCTATTTCATTCATATCGTTCCAAAAGCCGGTAACGCCAACGTCTGTATATGTTTTCATCCATTTCCCCCACCACGCTCTGGTTTTGGGCATGGTAAAGTCCGGAAAGTTACACCAACCAGGCCACACCTGCGCAGCATAATCTTTCCCATCAGGATATTTAATAAAAAGTGAGGAATCAACTCCTTCTTTGTACATAGGGTATTTATCCGAAATTTTTACTCCGGGATCGATAATCACGGCTAAGTGCATATCCATGTCCTTCAGCTTACCTGTCATCTCTTTGGGATTTGGAAACATTTGATCAAACCAGGTAAAGACCTTATACTCATCCATATAATGAATGTCCAAATAAATCATATCAATTGGAATACGTCGTTCTCTGAATTTAGCAGCGGTTGATAGTAAATTGGCTTCCGGGAAATAGGACCAACGGCATTGTTGAAATCCCAACGACCATTTAGGTGGTATCGGAGTTCGTCCTGTAAGCCATGTGTAAGATGAAATAATTTGTTTTACTGAAGAGTGGTAAATGAAATAATAATTCATTTCTCCGCAGTTAGCCTTGAAATAAGAGAACCGATTGTTTCCTGCCCCAAAATTAAAAAGGCTTTCGGATGGATTGTCCATAAATATACCGTATGCCAGCTTATTATGAAGGCCTATATAAAATGGAATTGTGGAATACAAACGATCAGATGTATTATCATATTTAGGATTATCTGTGTTATAATGTACACAAGCGGTTCCGGCTCTATCAAGGCTGCCACTTTGCTCTCCCAATCCGATAAAACGTTCTCCTTCTTGCAACGATTTATACGTGGTTACTTCTTCTCCTTGCCATGACGTTCCAAACGCAGAATCATCTGCATTAATAATTTTTCCATCTTTAGTTAGAAAAGTGAATCGTAACGGTTTCTTCGATATTCGAAGGATTAACGAATCGGTTGAGATAGAATAAACGTCTGCACTATTTGTAACATTCACAGCGCAGGGCGTGGGATTAGATACAACTGCATAGCTAAAATCGGGAGCTAAGTTTTGTTTGTCAATGCGAATACGAATCACATTAGGCGAATAAACAAT
This sequence comes from uncultured Paludibacter sp., assembly GCA_964396705.1. Taxonomy (GTDB): domain Bacteria; phylum Bacteroidota; class Bacteroidia; order Bacteroidales; family Paludibacteraceae; genus Paludibacter. Next base: position 20,453 of record CAYNHC010000001.1, on the reverse strand, counting down.
TACTTGCGCTCTTCCATTCGAAGTAAAAAAGTCGTAGGTAGCATTGTTTACTTTTACCTTTTCCACATTGCCCAATGGAGCATTTGCAGGAACTTGAGCTGTTACGCTGATAATAAACAAGCTAAGTACAACGATAAAGAAATTGACATGTTTCATATTTTAGTAAAAATAATTTATGGATTAGCGTTTTCTATTTACTGTTTAATTCCTGATTATCCAAAAGAATTCGGCATTGTTTTACGACCTCTTTTTTGAGAATCGTGGTGTCAATAGTATCACCAATTAGTGGATAGTTCATCATGAAGTTTTTTGCTATTTTGTTGAATTCTGTCGGATTATACTCAATATTGAGGTTAGCCTGATTCACTTCCGAAATCATATTCGGAATGGGAGAACTATTGAACCAATTATTTTTCATTAAGTCTACAACTTTTTTTAAGCGGTTCATTTTACCTATCATACCATTAATATCAACTTGTTTAAGCGGATAATGAACCGTTACCATGTTCATTTCATTACAATTAACTTCGGTTAATAAAATATGAACTGTATTATCACGACCGGAATAACTCCACGTTTTATTGTTCTTCGCGGGACTATATGGTATGCGATTGCCATTCAATGTTATCGAGTCAGGCATTACCGAACCATATAACTGGAATTCCACATTCCGCTTTTCAATCATTCCGAGGAATGAGCCTTCTCGTGGTAATATCGTTATTTCTAGAGAATTGTCAGTCTTGCGTTTTGATTTTATGGTTGTAAAGGTGAAAGCCGAATTTTTATAATCGTCATTATTTCCATCGTCTTCGTAAAGCTTAGTAGTATAATCGCCTCCGGGGAATATTCTCAACACCAGGTTATTGGTATTTTCTTGTAAATTCTTCACCGTTTCGTCAAACATTGGAATAATAGCACCGGCTTTTACATAAATCGGGTATTCATTGGTTAGAAACTTGCGCTCAATTGTTTGTCCACCTTTCAAAAGTGTGCCGGTACTCCATTCGTACCAATCACTTCCTGCCGGAAGCCATACTTTTGCAGTTGACAAGTCATTGACTGCCGGTGTGGTTATGGGCATAATCAACATATCGTTACCAAACATATATTCGTTTTTGAACACATATGCATCTTCATCTTTGGGGTAGTCATAATACATTGGGCGACATAGCGAAATGCCTGTATCGTAAGTTTCACGAGCCATAGTGTAAATGTACGGAGCCAGCGCGTAACGTAAATGAATAGCATCATAAAGTGCATCGAAATAATTACCTGTAAAATTCCAGATTTCTTTCATTAATCGCGGATCTTTCGACGAGTGAGTTCGGAAAATGGGACTGAAAACGCCATATTGCATCCAACGTGTGTACATCTCCGGATCAATCTTTTTCTGATCGTCAGGCACGTTGCCAAACATGTGACCGCCTAAATCATGGCTCCAATAGCCATATAAAACATTTGATGCTGTTGATGTAAAATAGGGTTGAAAATCGAGCGATTTCCACGAAATAGCAGCATCGCCGGAGAATCCGATTTGATAGCGGTGATTGCCAAGCCCTCCCCAGCGGTGGTAAAGCAAAGGTCTTTGTTTTTTTTGTTGCTCCATGTGCGAGAAAAAAGTATAATTCAGCCACCATGTATTACTCAAACCCGCTATTTTATTTGAATAAGGCCATTGTTGCCAATCGAGCCACCAAAATGAGACTCCTTTTTTTTGCAAAGGATCCAATACAATGTCAAACAGATTCGTCATAAATTTTTTATCAGCCACTTCGAAAGGAATGTTTTTCTTTGATGTTGTATCAAAATTCATTGCCTTTGCAAATTCATCATATTTTTCTTCGTAAGGAGCAATGCCTGATGCAGGATGTAAGTTTAATGTGGATTTAATGCGCTGATCTTTCAACCATTGCAAAAAGCGATCAGGTTCAGGGAAAAGGGATTTATTCCAGGTATATCCCGTCCAACCTATGGGCTGTTCAAACTCATCGAATTTTTTATCATCACTTAAAGCTAAGCCATCGGTAATATGCCAATCCATATCAATAACCAAAACATCCATTGGTATATTGTAATGTTTAAACCGTTTTACTAAATCCCGGTATTCATCATCGGAGTAATTCCAATAGCGCGACCACCAATAGCCAAATGCCGAACGTGAAGGAAGCGGAACTTTACCAGCTATTTTGGTGTAATCACACAGAGCTGCTTTGTAATCAGTTCCATAGCCCATAAAATACCAATCCATTTCGCTATTATTTCGTTCCTTTACCCATTTCCATTCGTTATTGTCAAACAAAAAGTTGTTCGAATCATCCAACAAATACCAACCATTGCGGGAGATAAGTCCATCTTCAAAAGCAGTCGGTTTTTTAGCTCCTTCATGTCTGTCACCATCCATACCATCGAGCGTTCGAAAAGTACCTTTGAGGTTTTCATTGTTTTTCATTCCGGGATACCAAACAATTGGTTGAGAAGATTTCGGATTGTATGTTATTTGAAGATTTTTTTCGTTGAATTTTCCCGAACCTATCTTGTATTTCAATTCCATTTGTCCGGTTTTTATAATCATCCATTTGCCCTGAATAGTTTTCTTAAATGGAACGGCGGGCAAATTCCGGTTAACAACAACAAACGAAGGATCATCTACAAACCTTCCTGTCGAATCGAACTCCAGGCGAATTATATGCGGTGTGAGCATCGAAAAACGAGCATTCCCTTCAACAACAATAGAAGTTTTTCCAGTTGCCTCATTTTGAGCATTTAAGCCCATTATATAAAAAAAAGAGCTAAATAGAATAAAAAGAAATTTTGTTTTTGGATTAATTTTCATAACAATTGACAATTAGGAATAATTCAGCATTTAGATTCACATGTGTATATACACAATGAGAAGCTCTCTGTTCTTCCTTGGATTTGATTTTAATGATTCATAAACTCTGAGAGAAATATTTGAAAATATGGACACCTTGGAAACTTAGTATTATATATCTGGAGGGCATAAATTAGCTGTAGTTTCTCTGATGGAAACTACAGCATACTGGATAAGCGTCATATAACCAGGCTTATATCAGGCATTATAAGAATTATATGCTTGATTGTGGTTTGAAGTAGAATATTGAGTTTAATGCTTCATCCAACCAATAACTTTATAGCAACTACCTTTAAAGTCTCCTTTTGAGGTTGATTTGCCCTTTTTACCATTCCACTCCAATGAAATCCAACTGAATTTGTTTTTCTGATAATCCAGCGTATAGGCGTTGTCGGCAAACAAATGCGCTGGTCGGCAATCGGCTCCATAAGTATGGCAGGTGATTTCGAAAATCGTATTTTTAGTAATGTATTGCTCGGGTTTCGCCAAAGGCAGAATTGTTCTCTCTTTTACAAATAAAGGAATCTGATCAAGTGTCATTTCGATATCATACCACTTACCGCCTTCGTATTTTTGATTGGTATTAAAATCATACCATATTCCGGTAGGGAAATAGACTTTGCGTTTGCTCGCTCCATTCAAAAAGGGCGCTGCCAACAAACTTTCGCCAATCAGATACTCATCATCTAAGTCATAAACTGCTGTATCGTTCGGATAATCAACTACTAAAGCCCGAAATGGCGGAATGCCTTCGAAATGGTAAGTGGCAAAAGCAGAATACAAATATGGAATAAGACTCATGCGTAACTCAAGTAATTTGCGCACTTTTGATTCTAATTCTTTAGCATTAGGCAAAAATTCATTGCGATTATTTTTGATAGAATCATACTGTAACCAGGGTGGATTATTCAAATACCAAGAGTTAAATACTAATTGTGCTGACAATACTCCGCTCTGTGTTCTACGAATCAGATCAGCATCGGATTTACTTTCACGTATTTCAGGTGTCCATAACAATCCTGAAAAACCCGCATTTGAAATCATTCGAACAAATTCGTGATGATTGTACATATCGCTGTAAAGCGATGACGAATATGGCGATGCAAATGCTTGCGAAGATCGCACATCGAATACAGTTCGTTTGTTTTGAGCGTTGAATACATCCAAAAGACTTTTTTGGTAAAGCACGCCAAACAACTGGTGCATTTGTTCACCGTCAATTCCTGATGGGAAATGTGAAATTTCAGGAAAACTCCATTGATTAGCAGCATCTTTATAGTCGGCGGCGTCGCATTCGTCGAGTTTAAACGCTGTAATTCCTTTGTTTACTAAATAGTTCTCATGATAATTACCAAATATTTTTCGTGCTTCCGGATCAACAAAATCAGGAACTAACCCTTTCCAAACTGAAAAATCACAAGCTTTGTTTTTCAAAGGATCAAAAACAGGAGATGTAGGGAAAACATAAGCATGTTCCCAAAGATTTAATTTGAAGCCCATGCTGTCCATTCGTTCTATAAATTGATCGGGATTAGGAAATAAAGCGTTATTCCAAACGTAAGAACAAGAGTAGGCTTCTGTCTGCCATCCCGGTTCAAGTCCGAACATATCACAAGGTATTTTATTTTCCCTGAAGTAATTAGCCAGTTTCTGTGTTTTAACATCCGAATAATCGCCTTTTCCACGATATTTCACCCCTAATCCCCATGTGGGAAGTATACAACCGCCACCAGAATAAAGATTATAGCGTTGTATTGATTCTTTCATTGTCGGGCCATCAAAAACATAGATTTCCATTCCCTGTTCTGCCGGCACTTCTATCAGCATACTCCCGGATTGTTTTTCTATAGCTTTATATAAATCAATGGTCGAAGTAGCAATATTGGTCTTTCGGACTTCTTTTAACTTATCACTTTCGGATAGCTTATGCATGGTTCCACTATAAAAAGTCACATAACGCGAACTATTCACGAGTATTCCATACCCTTTTGTCGAAACATAAAACGGTACCGGTGCATGAGAAAAACCCACGTTACCGGTTGATAAACTATTCACCCTGATTTCTTTTCTCAATCCACGTTGTTGGAATGTATTATTCTGCAATCCAAAACCATATAATTGCTCAGATTTATCCAGGTTTAATGCTGCAATACAACCACGTTTGGTAGTTCTAAACTTGATGAGGTTTAAATCAAACGGGGGAATATCATCATCTGCCAGCTGCTTCATTTTTTCTATTGCCGGAATCTCTTTGAAATCAGAAGGTTTAAACTGTTCGGGAATACCATAAGTCACCTTCCAAACACCAGGAGCAATTTTTTCGATTTTCTGCGCCGAAAGCATTTGCAGGATGACGATAAATATTGCAACCAATTTAAAATATCGTTTCATTTGTTTCATCTGAGAATTATTCTGTTTATGCATCGAATTAGAAAGAAAAAGGAAGGTTTTCTGCCTTCCTTTTTCCAAACTTCAAATTTCGAGGTTAGTACAACACAACCTTTAGAACACCTAATTCATTGCCAGCCTGATCTTTTGCTTTTACCATATAAATACCATTGCTCAGATTTGAAACTGACATGTTAACTTTATTATTCATAGTCGAAACGACCTGACCTGCCATATTATATAAAACAACAGATGAAATAGAAGAACCAGATGTAATATTGAGTTCTTTATTTGTAGCATTGTAGTTAGCAGAGAATTTTGCGTCTTTAGGAATATTAACAGCATTAGGTTCATCCACCATCTTAAAGTATCCGTAATAATCGGAAGTTCTCCATCCATTGTTATTATTGCCCAACAATGCTAAAATACCCTGACGTACATATAATCCGTTTCCATCTTGTTTTGATATGGCAAAGTCATAATTAATCTCAGCGGCGAATAATTTATCTTTGCCATAATGGGTTTCACTATTTCCATTGGTAACAATGTCTTTATCCATATAAACTTCCATATCAAATCCAACTGCTGTTTTTTTAATGGCCCAGTTGAATGTTGTTTCGTCCCAGTTTTGAGGATCAAATCCAAACACGTTATAATCAGGATCAGAACCTTCTTCAGAACCTGATTCGAAATCCAATGCTACCGGTTGACCAGGTCCTGTCAGTCCGACCATAGCAGGAATAATTATCTGTTTAAAACTTTCACCCCTATCTTTAGCGAAGAAAAATTCTATACCATCATTTTCCCATTGATAAGCAGGACTCTGATACGTTACATTATTGTCTTTCACGGAAATGAACATATAAACTCCATTTTCAGTCCATAATGCTCTATAGGTTGCATGACCTTCAGCCTCGGATTGAGGATAGTTATCCAAATTAATAATTACACCATCGTTTTCACTTGCAACCTTGCTTAATACCTTCGGAAATGCAGCTTCCCATGCTTTCTCAGCAACAGCATCCACCGTTATTGTTACATCAGCGGGAGCCTTGTTAATTTTATAAATTGAATCAGCTTGAAAGGAATAAGCTTCATTTGCTTCGAGATATTTGGCACAAGAGCCTGTTATCTCATTAGCATTGGCACAAATTGACGCCGTTAATAAAGCCATCGACAAAAAGAGAGTTTTGTTTTTCATACTTTTAAAATTTTAAATGTTAGTAATTAGAAATAAAATGAATTTGTATTAAAAAATAATCTATTAATTCGAGTAATAAAGTAAGTTCTTTTCAGTAACACAAGAGGACACATTCGCCTAATAGTTTGGGTTCTGAGTTTTTATGCCAGAATTTAATTCAAATTCTGATTGCGGAATTGGTAAACACTCGTTTTTGTTTTCAATAAAACCATATTTTTCCCATTCTTGTTTTGCAATATTCCAACGTCGATAATGAAACCATATTTTACCCTCAAGACAGGTTTCAAGATAGGTTTGGTTCATAATTTCTTTCATAACATCCGTTGGAGCCAAATCCACCTCTGAAGGTGCGTTATAGGGCAATCCATTTGCTCTTCGAACAATTTTATTCAGGTATTCAGTTGCCACATTATCATCGTTCAGGTGATGCATTACCTCTGCATAATAAAGATAAACATCGTCAAGACGCATGATTCTAAAGTTTTGGCTTACAAATCCATCGTTCCCCATTCCTGCTGCTTGCGCGTTTTCTACACTTACACTATCAGAAATATATTTCCTGATCCCATAACTGGTAAAATCAAATAATTTCTTCTGCCATTTTTTGGTTGATGGATTGAACACCACTAAAGAATCTTTCTTTGGAGTAAAGACGGTTACCGCCAAACGCGGATCTTTAGGAGACAAAGCATCCAGAAACACCCTCACTGAATTTTGATAAGTTACCCCGTCATCTTTGTAAAAATCAAAATTTATATAGGGGTCAATAGTATTTAACAAGGCTTCTTTGCTTTCAAACGACTGACCTTTAAGAGGAGTACAAACCATAACCAATGTATCAACATATGATTTCTGTTTTGCCATGACTAAATTTCTGGATGCTGCAGCTGCAGCTAAAGTTTGATTATTGATTACAACATTAGAACTGAATTTATTAACCGCTTCTTGTCTGACAATCGAAGCTCCCCATGACTGTAATGCTAACAGCCGATAGATATACGTTGCTCCGAATTCCATAACCATGTTATTGAATCCTACTTCAAACAATGACTCAGAATTGTTAATATATTTATAATCAAAATTATGTTTAAAGTTTGGCACTAAGCTGAATTGTGGATTCGCTAATATTTTATCAAATGCTATTTTAGCATTTGGCCAATCCTGCAAATACACGTAAGTTTCACCGAGATAAGCCTGAGCTGCACCTTTAGTTGCCCTACCAGCTTCAGCGGCAGGCCATGATGAAGGTAACAAGTTCTCGGCTCTTTTGAAATCATTGATTACATACTCATAAACCTCGCCACAACTACTACGTTCTTTATTAAGTTGTTCCCGTTTCATGAATATTGAATCCGATATGATTACACCAGGTAACTCTGAGGAATAATCCGGGTTACTTGGCATTCTTTGACCAAATGAACGAACTAAATTGGAATAGGATAAACCTCTTAAGAAGTAGCATTGACCCAACATGTAATCTATCTTGGTTAAATCATCGGCATTATATTCGCCACTATTTTGCATTTTTCTTAGTCCCTCGATAACATTATTGGCACGTCCAATCACATTATACCAAAACTGATAATATCCTGAAATCAAGGTATTGGTCGAAGTATAGTTGTAGTTATTGAAGTCGGTATAGCGTGCTTCCGGGTGCACGTACTCTGCTTCGCCTGTTGAGTACATAAGAACATAAAATATTTCGCCTAAATAAGATTGGTCATTCGAACGCAGGCCGGTATAAACACCCGTGAGAGCATATTGTGCATTGTCAATCGAATTAAAAAATGTTTCCGACACAGGATTACTTGGATGATCAATCTGTAGAAAGTCATCAGAACAAGCATTTGTTAAAAAAAGTATCGATGCAAATAATATTTGTTTAATAATTTTATTCATTTCTTTTGTTGTCTGTTTTGTGAATTAAAAAAAAACGTTTCCTTAATTAGAATTCAACCTGCAATCCCATTGTATAAACTTTTGATTGAGGATAGGTTCCGCCATCAACACCTGCGCTGAGTGTACCACCCATCCCGAATTCAGGATCAAACCCGGTATAATTGGTAAGTGTCAAGAGATTTTGCCCCGAAACAAAGACACGTAACCGGCTGATTCCAGCTTTATTAGTCCAAACACTTGGTATGGTGTATCCCAATTCAAGATTTTTAATTCTAAAAAATGATCCATCCTCAATATACCAACTGGATGGGTTTGACATATTCTTATTTGGGTCGGTACCATCAATTCTGAAATTGGTAGTAGAATGATTTTCAGGAGTCCAGCGGGTAAGAGCCATAGTAGAAGTTGAATAATCGTAACTTCCAAATTGATATAAGGATGCTTTACTTGCATTAAACACATCCTTCCCGTATACACCAGCTGAAGTAAGCAGCATATCAATTCCTTTATAATTGGCTGTAAACTGTAATCCGTAGGTAGCTTTAGGCCATGGAGTTCCAAGTTTTTCTTTGTCATTTACTGTGATAACACCATCACCATCTATATCTTTGTAAATAAGGTCGCCGGGAGCAGTCCCTTTGCTATTATAATATATATCAGATAATTGGGAGGGAGTTAAATTCGGGTTTTTTTCCAATGCTATATCACGAGCATTGTTGTTATATTCATCCACCTGTTCCTGAGTCTGAAATATACCATCACACTGATATCCGAAAAAATAGGCTGAACTTTCACCTACTGTAGTTTTAGATACTTTCTCACCAGAGGCTAATACCCCACTCGCTAATATTGGATTATTATCCAGCAATTCGTCCACTGTATAGTTGAAAGTTGAAATATTTCCCCCGATAGAATATTGAAATTCGCCCACTTTCCCTTTATAGGTTACAGAGAAATCCAACCCTCTGTTTGAAATTAATCCGGTATTGATTACCTGATATGGATTAGACTGAAAATCAGCAAATCCCGAGCTCAGTGATAGTGGTTGCGCAAATAGCATCTGATCAACCGACTTAATATAAGGCTCTATGTTAAAAAACAGGGCGTTTTTAAACAAGCCCAATTCCAGTCCTAAGTCTAACTGCTTTGAGCGTTCCCATTGTATATAAGGGTTTGCCACGTTCCTCGAACGAATAATCCCCTGGATATTGGTAATGTTATTGTAAGTGCCAAAGGGATAGTACTGACCAGGTGCCATTAAAGAATAATAATTATACTGTCCAATATTGTCATTTCCATTTACACCATAGGTTCCTCTTAATTTCAAAAAAGAAATTGTGGGTATCTTTTTAATAAATTCTTCTTCACTTAACTTCCATGCAAACGATACTGAAGGAAATATCCCGTATCGGTTTTTGGGTCCGAATTTATCACTACCATCCCTACGAACAATAAACTGTGCGATGTATTTATTGGCATACTGGTAGTTAAATCGTCCAAATTGAGAAAGTGACCTGCCGAGATATTCATTTCCACCTGCCGTAATGTTCTTTGTGTCAACATTATCTAACACGGGAAGATTATATTTGACACTCAGACCTCCTGCATTCAGGTAAGTCCCTGCATATTTGCTTGCTTCATATCCCGCCATCAGATTGATATTATGCAAACCAAATTCTTTCACATAATTAATATACACATTACCTAGCATACTCCAATTCTTGCTAAATCCCACAAAAACATCCATATCAGGGTGATTTTTCTTATCCTCCGATAATTTGTAAGGCAATTTTACAGTCTTTTGATCACCAAAGCCGGCACTACCAGAAAAAGTTCCTGTAACACTCAACCCAGGTAGAATATTTATCGTGGCATAGGCATTTCCACTTAATTGATAAGAGTGCTCCAATTTCTTATTACATAGCTGCATTGCCATCGGATTTTCACCATCAAAATCTCCAATATCCTGATAATCAACATAACCAAATCCTCCCGGTTGGTTATTTTCATCATAAACAGGCATCATAGGTGGAGTTCTTAATAAAGTAGTAAGATATACTGCATCGGCACCAACGGGATTAGTTTTTGAATACATAAAATTCACGGATTCCCCGATTTTAATCCACTTTGCTATCTTATAATCTGAATTAATCCTGAAAGAATATCTTTCAATTGAGTTATCAATAAATGATGGCTCATTTTTAAAATAAGTTCCACCAATATAATAATTGCTAGTTTCATTCGAACCGGAGACAGTTAAATCATAATTCTGTACTTTTCCCTGCCTAAACATTTCTTTCATCCAATTAGTAGTCGTATATTTACCAATAGAATCCATACTTAAACCTGTTGGCACTCCTTTTGCGGATGTTGCCCATTGTTCATTCTTCAATGTAATGTATTGATCTGAGTTTAACATTTCGGGTAAACGCCAAGCACTACTTAGTCCTGTATAGGTATTAAAACTAATTCTTGGCTTTTTCTGCCCAATTCCTCTCTTCGTTGTTACTAAAATAACACCTGCCGCGGCTTTCACACCATAAATAGCAGCTGCTGCACCATCTTTAATTATATCGATGTTCTCTACATCATTCATATTTAAAGTACTTTGATCCCCTGGAACACCATCAATAATCCACAAAGGAGACACTCCATTTAATGAAGTTACACCCCTGATGTTAATTTCAGCTTTTGACCCCGCGGCACCACTGTTATTCAGAATATAAACTCCCGAAACCTTCCCTTGCAAAGCAGAAGTCAGGTCGGTTGAAGCAGTATTTTTAATCTGATCTGATTTAACCTGACCAATAGATCCCGCCAAATCACTTTTTTTCTGAAGACCATAACCGACCACAACAAGCTCATCTAATATCTTTAAGGTAGGAGATATACTTACATTTAGCGAATTCTTTCCTTTAACATCAACAATTTTCGTTTCATACCCGACATAAGATATTTTCAACTGAGCATTTTCAGAAGCTTCAATTGAAAAAAAACCAGCAAGATCTGTTATTGTTCCTGAAGTACCTCCCTCAACCGTCACATTTGCACCAATAACGCTTTCATTGTTCTCGTCTCTGACCACTCCTGTAACCACGTTATTCTTTTTTACAGGAGCCTTTGTCTCCGGGAGCTGCTTTGCTTTTTTTAAAACATACACCTGTCGGCCATCAATTTTTATTTCTACATCCAATTTATCAAATAAAATATCCAGCACATAATCAATACTACCATCTTTTACAGAAATACTTTTCTTTAAATTCGAATTTATAACATTTACGTTGTAAATAAAAATATAGTCAGTTTGTTTTTCAATCGCACTCAAAATGCTTTTAATAGTGACATCCTCTAACTGGAGATTAATTTTGGTCTTGGAAACTTTATCCGCAGCATTTACTGTTGTAAACCCGACAAAAAAAAGCAAGAATAATATTCTGATTATAAATATATTATATTTTAATATTTTAACTGATTTACCGACATAATTTTTTGGATTGTTTCCCATGACTAACGTAATTTTTTTTATGTGTATTAATAAATTTGGCTATAATCTTTAAAAAAAATACTATGTTAAATTAGCTCTTACTGATAAAACTCATATTTATCTCCAATTTTTCTGTATTTTGTATTCGAAATAAATGCAATACCATCTAAAACCTTTTCAATGTCATCTTTTAAATCTAATTTTCCAGATACCTTATCGATATTTTTTGTTATTGCAATATTGATATCCACATTATAGTATCGCGAAACCTGTTTTAAGAGATGCGATATGTTTTCATCCGAGAAGCTTAAGTATCCTTCTGTCCATGAAGTATATTCATCCGCATTCTCAATCTCTCCAATTTCAATTTTATTAGCACCATCTACTAAAGTTGCGCGTTGATTTGGTGTAAGGAACACCTCTTTATCGCTTGTACTGTTATTTGACTTCATACTCACACTACCTTCAACTAAAATTATGCTACTAACATTATCTTGTGTATAAGATTGAATATCAAATCGTGTCCCATATACTTTAATTTTAAATGCATCGGTGTTGACATAAAATGGTTTTAACTTATTGTGAGTCACGTCAAAAAATCCTTCACCTATCAATCGCACTTCACGTAAATCTCCACTAAAAGCCGGAGGAAATATTAATGTAGAACCTGAATTAAGCCAAACTTTTGTACCATCCGACAGTGTGAGGGTTGATCGTTTACCATAAGGAACTATCATTTTATTAACGCCTCCTGCAGATATACCTTGTCCGACAGTTTTCGAATCGTTTACTTTCACTTTTGAACCATCATTCGAATAATCTACCGTTGATTCTTTGCTGCTAATGTTGATTGTTTCTCCATTTGAAAGTACTAAAAGAGCATCGTTCTCATTGCCAATTATAGTTTTGGTTAAAATATTTGTATCAACTGCAAGATCTGATTTCGAGTTGTCGGTGCTAAAGAAATAAAAGAAACTTCCCGCTCCAATCAAAATAAGAACTGCAGCAGCATATTTAATAAATGATAGTTGGAAACGTTTCTTTGGTTTTGCTATAACTTTTAACCATAATTCGTCTTTTCTTTGACTGCTTTGTTGAAACTTCGTGACCTGTAAGCCCCGAATAACTTCAATTGCCAAATTTATTTCATATCGTTTCTCTGGAAGACTTTCAATAAGATTTTTTAAATTTTCGGCTTCATCAAGATTTTGAACTAATGCTTTAAAATCTTTGTCGAACAAAAAATCTTCAAATGTATAATTAGTAAAATGCTCAGTTTTCATTTTTCTTTGTTGTTGTTTCTATTTATATGAGAGAGATAATAAACTATCTGGACAGAAATATTTTTTTTTATTTTCTACAATGCTTTTTTTTAAAATTGTGATGCCCAACCGTTATTAAAGTTTTAAACATGAAGTTCAATTACCTCTTGATTTCATTTTCGAAATTTGATCAGACGAAAAGCCAAGAATTAATTTTCCACTGTTTACTATTTTTTTTTCTGCAGCTGAACGTATGGCCTTAATTGTACGGTAAATTGATTTATAGCACGACTCAACTGATATATTTAATATGGTTGCTATTTCTTCGTAGGGAATATCTCGCTCAAACCGCAAAAACATTATTTCCTTTTGCTTATTAGTAAGATTGTTTATGCACTCATTTATTGTAGTATGAAGAAACTCCACATCCTCTTTGTCCATAATTTCATTATCAGGACTCTTAAAATAGTCGAAAGCACTTTCAGGTATTTGGTCAATGGAGATGTTTCTTTTTGTACTTTCAATACTATGGAATAGTTGTCGTCTAAAACTTGAAATCAAATATCCTTGTAAATTTTTTACAATCCCTATTTTCTTTCTATATTTAATAATACTAATAAAAATCTCCTGAATTGAATCTTCAACTATCTTTACATCCGAAGTATATCTCAAACCATAATCGTACAACAAATCATAATTTTCTTTATAAATAAGAGACAAGGATATAGTATCCCCATCTTCAATAAATTTGGTCCAAATTAAAATTTGATTCAACTTTCGTGATTCCATTATAGTATTTTGGGAAATATGTGATTTTTATCGGAACTTATTTTAATATGAGAAAAAAAATATAAAATCTGGACAGTGATAATATTATTTATTCAACTTTTTGCGAGTCAAGTCAAACAACTTACTGATTTACACTAAAAAAAGCAGCATTTTTTTTTGGTAAAGTCACTGAATTTTAGTAACTTTATGTCAATACACAAATAAATAAACTGCGACATAAAGATACAATAATACTTTTAGAGATAAATAGTTTTTCTACTTCAAGAGAAAAAGCGGCGGAAGCAATTTTTAGTTTCATACCCTCTTTGACATTTTCGGACAAAAGTCTTGGTTTCCTCAAGCTAACAATTTCAAGTATCACGCCATATAAAATGTCATTTTATTGACATGATAAAGATTGGTAAAAACACGTTAATTAAGGCGGCTTACAATACTTCGCTCAGCATGAATAATGTAAGTTCTCAGATTCCAAATTTATATTCACTGAAAACTGCTTCAGAATCATCCAGTATTTACAATTTTGGAGCATTTACCCGAATCAACTTTAATAAGTTTTATCTTCAACCTGAAATTTTGTATTCGGTGGGGCAAAAAGATTATACCTTAACACTGTTTGACAATCATATGCAAACGGTAGATTTCAACAAAACAGCGACTGTCAGTACTTTAGACATTCCATTACTCTTTGGTTATTTTATTAAAAATTCAAACAATGCGAATTTTCGGGTTTTCGCAGGACCAAAACTTAGGCTGAATGCCAGATCGACGGTAGAACCTACCTACTTTCATACCTATGGGAGTACCATTATTTCAGATTTAATATCTACCTTTACACCTATACAAGTGGGATTTGAAACAGGCTTAGGATTCGATTTCTCGCCATTTTCATTTGATGTCCGTTACAATTTAATCCACGATATGTATCACACTCAACTGAATTCCCATACAATCGATAATTTATCAGCAAATACCCTTGTTGTTTCATTGGGGTGGAAAGTATTCAGACCAAAGAAACAAGTCATAAAATAAAGAAACTTATCAAATTTGAAATCAAACATTGGACTATACTCTTCCATTTTAAATATAGAGTCGGTCGCAGGCAATTCCAACTCCTTAATATAAAGCAATCTATGTACCTATGGATTCCAAAGCTTAACCACATAACATTTTCCACTTAATTTGCTATAATATCAACATTATTATGTTTCAAATTAGAATATGGTATTTATTTGATTGGAGTTTTTACTAATAATTGGTTTGGATTTATGATATTTGCACATTGTATGCAGAAGTGAAGGATTATAATCTCTTGATTAATGGAGTTTTGAGAGGTGGCTTGCCAAGCACAATATTTAAAATTATGCTGCTCCCGATAATTATCTGGATTTCCTTCACTCTAATTTGGGTTATTAAAACATTTCTAACCGTCAAACGTAGGTTGGAAATCTAATCATATTTCAAACAAATCTTTAAAATTTAAAATACATGAAGAAAAAAACAACTTTCATTGCAATTTTTCTTGCAATTTTTGCTTTGTTTAGCGTCAAGGCACAAACTGACAAGACCAGTTTAATCACAAACCCAAGTTTCGAAGCAGGGAATCTCACGGGGTGGACTTGGATCGGAACCTCAGGTTACTCATGGTTAGGTCCAAACACAGATGGCGATGCCACCAAAAACGGTTCGTATGTTTGCGGAATTTGGAATGCTTCCATTGGTGATGCAGAGTGTTCTCAAGCCCTTTTCGGCTTGCCAAATGGCTATTACAAGGTAACAGCTCTTGCCACAGTAAGCAATAATCGATTAACGACTCAGCGACTGTTTACAGCTTCAGGCATCACCACTAAATCTGTGCTTTATGGAGCAAGTAACAATCCTGCTTATTCAGCTGCTAACCTTGCCATTCTTGGAGCAACCGAGACTTACTCGTTTGGTGGTTATGCTGAGTCAACGGCAGAAAATGGTCCGTTTAAGACACTCTCTGTTATAACACAGGTAACTGATGGAAACCTGAAATTAGGATTTCGTGTGAATGGTAAAGGCAATGCGTTGGGATATGATTTCTCATATTCTTCAAAAGGAGATGCAGGTTTCTTTAAATTCGACAACTTCACATTGACCGAAGTAACGACTGTATCTACGCTCGACAATATCACGTTAAGCTCTGGCTCTTTGAGTCCGGTATTTAATTCAAGCACAACAACTTATACGGCAACTCTACCCGTTGGCACAACTACGGTTACTCCTACAGTTGTATCTTCAATTGAAGGAGAGGCTGTTTCAGGAAATGGATCGGTTGATGTTTCAAGCGGGACGGGTATGTCAACTATCACAGTAACAGCTCTTGATGGAATTACCACCAAAACATATACTATTAATTATACCGTTTTGACGAAATCGAATGATGCCACATTGTCAGCATTAACAACCAGTGTAGGAACTTTAAGTCCGGCCTTTAATGCATCTGTGACTTCTTACACCGTTTCACTGCCGATAGGTACAACCACGGTTACTCCTACAGCCATAAAGAATGATTCTAAAGCTTCTGTGTCAGGAGATGGTCAGGTAACTCTTGTAAATGGAAAAGGCACCTCAACTATTGTGGTGACAGCCGAAGATAATACGACAAAGACCTATACAATCAATTATGAAATTGCCTATCTTACAAACCCAAGTTTTGAAACCGGCAATCTCAATGGTTGGACATGGACAGGAACCACAGGTTACACATGGTTAGGTCCAAACATGGATGGTGATGCCACCAAAAACGGTTCGTACGTTTGCGGAATCTGGAACGCTCCTATTGGAGATGCCGAATGCTCTCAAACTATGACTGTTCCTAACGGATATTACAAGGTCACTGCACTTGCAACAGTAAGCGCAACCCGCATAACCAACCAGCGGTTGTTTGCAAATTCGGCTTCGCAGCTTTACGGTGCAAGTACTAATACCAATTACTCTGCGGCTAACCTCGCTATTCTAACGTCATTGGGTGAAACTTATTCGTTCGGAGGTTACAATGAATCGACCGCTGAAAACGGACCTTTCAAAAAATTATCTGTAGTAACTCAAGTAACAGATGGGAACCTCAAAATAGGCTTTAAAGTGAGTGGTTCAGGTACAACCCAGGGATTTTCGTTCACTTCGGTATCTTCAAAAAATGATATAGGGTTCTTTAAATTTGATAATTTTACTCTTGCCGAAGTATCCAACGTTACTACCTTAGACAATATTGAATTAAGCGTGGGAACGCTTGATGCTGCCTTTGCTCCAACCACAACTACTTATACCGCCACCTTACCTTATGGTACAAAAACGGTTACTCCAACCGTTGTTGCTTCCGTAAACGGACAAACGGTTACAGGCGCGGGCGCAGTTGATGTATCAAGCGGTAGCGGCACATCAACCATTGTTGTAACATCAATTGACGGAACTACAACTAGAACCTACACGGTTAATTATACGGTTCTTACATCTTCACCTTTCGCAGTTTCGTCTTTTGTTACCGATTCCATGGGAGTCAACTTCACGTTAACGCAAGGTGTTTTGAGACTTCAGGTATGCAACGACAAAATTATTCAGGTCAGCTATGCATTGAGTTCAAATTTACCGAAGAAGGACACCATCATAGTAAATAAAGTTTGGACAAAATCTGATTTTACTGTTACCGAAGATATAGATTACGTTATTATTAATACAACAAGTCTAACTGTCAAAGTATCGAAATACAGTTCGTTGGTTAGCTATTACGACAAAACGGGCAACCTTATTTTATCAGAATCACAAAAAACAATTACCCCGGCCACTGTATTGACAACCAACACAAACACTTGTGTGGCTGCATTCAATTCTCCCGCTACAGAAGCTATTTACGGATTAGGGCAACATCAGCAAAGAATCATGAACTACAAAGGTCAGACTTTGTCGCTGGATCAGCAAAATGGCGAAATCGCATTGCCGTTCATGGAATCTTCATTGGGATATGGACTTTTGTGGGATAACTATTCGTTGACACAATTTGCAGGAAATGCAGCTTCAAATACGAAGTATCAGTTCAGCTCCGAGAGTGGCAATATGGTGGATTACTATTTTATGTACGGTCCCGAATTGGATAGCGTGGTTTATCAATATCGTACCGCCACGGGTAAAGCACCGTTGTTCCCTAAATGGGCATACGGGTTATTCCAGTCGAAAGATAAATATTCAACTCAAGCAGAAATCCTGACACTGGCAAATAAATACCGAGCTGCAAACCTACCACTCGACTGCATCGTGCAGGACTGGGATTACTGGACACCCGATTTGTGGGGATCTAATAAAATGGATGCTACCAAATACCCTAATCCCAAGGCGATGATTGACTCATTACATGCAATGAATTTGCATACCATGATTTCAATTTGGCCTGTTTTCCATAGCAGTACTACCAATTATCAGCAGTTTAATGCCATTGGTGCTTTGTATCCAAGTAATGGAGCTCACCATTTCTACGATCCGCACAACGATGCTGCTAAGAAAATCTACTGGAATCAGGTAAATAGCCAATTGTTCAGCAAATATGGCTGGGATGCTTGGTGGGCAGATAACGATGAGCCACAAGGCTACCCGGATGGATTTGACAGAAAAAACTTCATGACTGCCAAGGGTTCGGGAGTTACTTATTACAACACATATCCAATTCAGCATACTGCCGGTTTCTTCAATGGTTGGAGTGCAGATATGCCAACCAAGCGACAATTTGTACTAAGCCGTTCAGCTTTCCCAGGACAACAGCGTTATGCTACAGCAGTTTGGTCGGGCGATATTGCAAGTAATTGGACCAAATTCCAGGATCAACTATCGGGAGGTCTCAACTGTGCTTTAAGCGGAATACCTTACTGGACAACTGATATAGGCGGATATTTCTACACCGATTGGGCAACAGTTGCAAATAACGAATTGATGATCCGCTGGTTCCAGTACGGAGCATTTTGCCCAATTTTCAGAATACACGGTCAGGGCGAAAAATCATTGGTTTCTGTTTCTTTTACTCAGGCTACAAAAGATAACCTGGCTGCAACCGATAGATTGCGTTACCGCTTGATGCCTTATATCTATTCTAATGCATGGAAAGTGACCAACGAGAACTATACCATCATGCGTCACCTTATCATGGATTACCGCACAGATGAAAATGTAAAATCAATTGATAACCAGTTTATGTTTGGACAGTCAATGTTGATTAATCCGGTTTCTTCGGCAGGAGTATCTAAACGAAATGTGTATTTACCAGCAGGTAACTGGTACGATTTCTGGACAGGCAAACAATATGCCGGTAGCCAAACAATTAACGCAGATGCTCCAATTTCCAGAATACCCGTTTTTGTGAAGGCAGGATCTATTATTCCAATGGGACCAGACATTATGTATGCCACTCAAGCGATTGATCCAACGGAAATTCGTGTTTACAAAGGTGCAGATGGTAGCTTCACACTGTACGAAGACGAAGGAGACAATAATAATTACAAAAAAGGCAATTATTCTGTTATTCCATTCACATACAATGAAGCTAATAAAGAACTTACGATTGGTGCTCGCACAGGAAGTTACAATAACATGCCTGTAAACCGCAACTTCAAAATTGTATGGGTAGCTGAAAATTATGGAACAGGAGTAAATAGCCCGGTTAAATGCGACACAACGGTTCAATACATAGGTAGTCAGGTAGTAATATCTTATTTAATATCAGGACTAACAAAAGTAACCGGTTCTAAAAACAACTTTAAGGTAAGCGTAAACAATACTGACAAAACAGTGAAGATTAACTACGTTTCAACCGGAAGTGGCAAAGCAGAAATCTCAATCATTGATTTAGGTGGTAGAAGCTTGTTACAGAAGAACGTTGCAACAGAAACTGGCGAGAATAAGTATGTTATTAATCTTGACAAATACAGAATTGGAACAGGAGTTTATATTGTTACATTGAAAACAAACAATAAGATATATACCAATAAAATAGCGATACAATAATTTGTAATCAAGAGGAGAATATCACTTTTCTGAAAACTTCAAGCCCCGGAATTCAGGTTTAAACACCTGAATTCCGGGGCTTGAATAATTCTATAATGACCTAAACAGCACTCACCTTATAAATGCGTTGGATTCTTTATTTCGAAGAACTCACTTTCAACACACCTACAAATCCGCCACGTGGAAGACATTCAATATCAATCGATTCCCCTTTTACAACTTTGATGGTTTCGGTGAAAAATGATTTATGGCAAGCGGTAATATCTTTCGCTGAAACGGACATGATAAACCATGGACAACCGAGGAGATTGAAAAACGCAACAAGGAAATTGCAGATTTGAAAGCAAAAGGTATTGATTCATTTAAACAAGAATGGTTCAACGGATTAATTAATTCTGGAGGCACCCAAAAAGACCTTATACGCCCGGCTCTATGGAAAATGATTTACGAGTGGGAAGCATGGCAACCTCTCCACCGCGAACCACGGTTACTATTAGGTAATTCCGTTTTCGACAAAATGAAAACTGTGAAAGTAACCATCCCTGTATT